>NZ_JANSIZ010000040.1:0-28392 GCF_047462315.1 Synechococcus sp. H60.2
CACAGAGAACTACACCTCGTAGATCGTCGTGAGCGTCACAAGTTTATAAGCCACACCACTGGGCTGGAAGGGCTACTCCACCTACGCGGAAAATTTCTTTGGCAGCATCATCGACGCAGTGGTGCGGCAGGTGGGAATCCCGGTGCTGATTACGCGCTTCCCCGTCCCCATCGAGACAACACAGCGCATCCTTTTGGCAGCCCCAGAGTTGGCAGTGTCTCCCGGATCCCTGCAGCAGACGATTGGGCTGGCGCAGACGCTGGCCGAGGAATTGAAGGCGGCGCTGCAGATTCTCTTGGTGCAAACCCGACCGCCACGGGAGCGCTCTCCAGCCCTGGTGGCGGCAAGCTACGCCCATCTGCCCCTCCAACGGGTGCAAGGAGGGCTGGTGGCCGAGGTGTTGAAGGCGCTGCAGCCGGGGGATGCATTGGTGTTGATCCCCAGCGAAGCCCGCAGCCGCTCCCGTCTGGGCCGCGAGCCGGAGATCATCGCCCGTAACCGGCCTAACCTTCCCATCCTTGTGGTGCATTTGCCTGCTGCCTCCCCGGCACGGCCGCAGGACGGCGTTCTGGCAGTAGGGGATCCCCCTTGGTCCTGATGGCGGGTTGCAGCCCTTGTGTGAACGCCGCCCCGGCTCCCCTGATAAACTGGGATCCCCAGGGGGGATGTCGCTAAGAGCAGAGGGGTATGGTTGCCTATTTGCTGGAAGTCGGCTGTGAAGAGCTGCCGGCCAGTTTTGTTGATTCGGCCCTAGAGCAGTGGAGGAAGGGGATCCCGGCCTCTTTGGCAGAAGCCCATCTACAGGCCGAGGAGATGCAGCTTTTCGGCACGCCGCGCCGCTTGGCAGTTCTGTTGCGGGGCCTGCCCACCCAGCAGCCGGATCGCACCCTGGAGGTGAAGGGGCCACCGGCTCAGGTGGCCTACCAAGATGGCCGCCTCACCCCTGCCGGGGAAAAATTTGCCCAGAAGCAGGGGGTGGATCCTGCCAGCCTGGAGATCCGACAGGTGGGCAAGGGATCCTTTGTCTTTGCCGTGCAGCGGCTGCAGGGGCGGCCGACGGCAGCGGTGCTCCAGGAATTGGCGCCCACTTGGATCACCAGCTTGAGCGGCGAACGGCTGATGCGCTGGGGCTATGGAGACTTGAAGTTTCCCCGTCCCATCCGCTGGCTGGTCTCCCTCTGGGACGATCAGGTACTGCCTTTGCTCTGGCCTACCCCTGAGGGCAATCCTCTGCCAGGCTTAGTGGCCGGGCGGGTCAGCCGTGGCCACCGCGTTTTGGGATCCCAGCAGGTTGTCCTGGAGCGGGCCGAGAGCTATGTTCAGCAAATGCAAGCAGCCGGCGTCAACCCTGACCCGGCGGCACGAGCGGCGCAGATCCAGGCGGAGGTGACCAAGCTGGCCAAGCAGGTGAACGGGCGAGCCCAGATCCCCCCTGTTCTGCTACAGGAGGTGGTGCAGTTGGTGGAGTGGCCAACGGCCGTTCTGGGGCGCTTTGAGCCGGAGTTTTTGCAATTGCCCCCTGCGGTCATCCAGACGGTGATGATCACCCACCAGCGCTACTTCCCGGTGCGGGATGGCCGGGATCCCGAGAAATTGCTACCCTACTTCATCACCATCTCCAACGGCGACCCCCGGCAAGCGGAGCGGATTGCGGCAGGCAACAGCCGCGTGGTGCGGGCGCGCCTAGCCGATGCCCGCTTTTTCTACGAGGAGGATCGCCGCATCCCCTTGGCCCAGCGGGTGGAGCGGCTGCAGGCGGTTACCTTTGCCGAAGGGCTGGGATCCATGCGCAATAAAGTGGAGCGCATCTGCCGCATCAGCCGCCTCATTGCCACTGCCTTAAATCTGGATCCCCAAGAACAAGCCTTAGTAGATCGCACGGCTTACCTGTGCAAGGCGGATCTGGTTACCCAAATGGTGTACGAGTTCCCGGAGCTGCAGGGGATCATGGGCGCCGAGTACGCCCGCCATGACGGCGAGCCGGAAGCCGTGGCAGAGGGGATCGAGCAGCACTACTGGCCCCTGGGGGCAGGGGAGGCTCTGCCCACCTCTTTGACCGGGCGGGTGGTGGGCTGGGCAGATCGCCTGGACACCTTGGTGGGCATGTTCCACCTGGGGCAGATCCCCACGGGTTCTTCGGATCGCTTTGCCCTGCGGCGGGCTGCCAACAGCCTGGTGTTGATTGCCTGGGATGCCGACTGGAGGTTGGATGTCAATCAGCTCCTGCGCCAGCTGGTGCAGGAGTATGCGGCGGGAGATGAAAAGACCTTAAAAGCGTTGCAGGAGTTTCTCGCCCAGCGGCTGCAAATCCTTCTGCAGGAGGAAAAGCGAATCGACTATGACTTGGTCAGAGCCGTGGTCGGGGATCCTGAATCCGTGCAGACAGAGGATCCCCAGAAAGCGGAACTGACCTTGCGGGCTTTGAGCAACCTGCCCCTCACCCTGCTGCGGGCCGAGTACTTACAACATCTTCGAGCTACTGAAGAATTGGCGGATCTCTACCCCACCCTCAACCGCTGCGCCCGCCTGGCCGCCCAGGGAGATTTGGACTACGCCGTGCTGAATCCAGCGGCTGCCGTGGATCCCAGCCTGTTTCAGGAGGCGGCAGAACGGGAGCTGTACGAGGCCTGTCAAAGGGTTTACCGGCTGGGGGTGGAGCCAGCCTTCCAAGGAGACTTTACCCCGCTGGTGGAGGGTCTGCAGGCAGCAGCCCCTGCAGTGGATCGCTTTTTCGAGGCGGTTTTGGTCATGGATCCGGATCCCAGGCTGCGGGCCAATCGGCTGAACCTATTGGGGATATTGCGCAACCAGTCCCGCCTGCTGGGAGATATGGGGGCTGTAGTCATGGCAGGGGAAGCTGCGCCAGAAAAGAGCCGCTAGCTGCCGGCTGGCTCTTCCCTTTGCGGGAGAGGGATTATCCAAGAAAGCGCAAGCATTGCTGCAAGGCCCGCTGCACCGAGCCCAGGTAGCCCTCTCCGAACAGGTTGAGATGGTTAAGCCAGTGGTAGAGCTGGTAAAGAGGCTTGCGCCGGGAATACCCCTCATCCAGCGGATAGGCTTCTTGATAGGCCTGGTAGAACTCCGGTGGAAAGCCGCCAAAAAGCTCGGTCATCGCCAGATCCGTCTCCCGATCCCCGTAGTAGGTGGCCGGGTCGAAAATCACCGGTGAGCCATCGGGCAAGGCGCCGTAGTTGCCGCCCCAGAGATCCCCATGGAGCAGAGACGGGACGGGCCGGTAGTCCCGAAAGAAAGTCTCCAGCTCCGCCATGACCCGCTCGGCTTGGGCTACCCACGCGCCGCGGTAACCCCGCTGGCAGGCCAGCTTGACCTGGTAGAGCAGTCGCTGTTCCCGGTAGAAGTCCAACCAGTTCTGCCGCCAACTGTTGATCTGCGGCGTCGAGCCGATGGTGTTATTGCGATCCCAGCCGTAGCTGCCGTTGGGGGAGAGCGTGCGGTGCAACTGGGCCAACTGGGATCCCAGTAAACTCCCCGTTTGGGGGCGGGGTGAGGTCAGCTCCAGGTATTCCAGCACCAGGTAAGCCTGCCCATCTAGGGATCCCCAGGCAATCGGCTGCGGCACTCGCACGGCGTTGGCAGCCGCTAAGGCTTGCAGGCCCGCTGCTTCTGCCGCGAACATCTCCAGCGCCCCCTCTCCCCCCCGCGCTACCTTGACAAAGTATTCCCGCCTTTCCTGGCCGGAAGAAGCCTGAAGCGCACAGGAAAGCTGGTAGGCAGCGTTGATGCTGCCCCCGCCTACAGAACGGAAGTGAAGGGGATCTAAGGGATCCCCTGTAATTTTAGAAAGGTGCTGGGCGATGGCCTGCCAAAAGTTCTGCATCAGTACCCTATTCTTCTTCCGTGGGCGTCGCCGCCTTAGAACCCAAAATAGCCCCTGCCCCGTAAGAATCGATATCAATAGCCTGGGATCCCCCCGTCGCCAACAGATCCATCAGGGATCCCAGCCGCCACCAGATCAATCCTGCCGTGCTGAAGACAAGGATCCCGCCGACCAAGGCAGCCAAAGCCAAGGATAAGCCAAACACGTGCAAACAGGCAGCCACAAAGCCAAAGGTAAACCCACAGCAGAGACTGTAGGTGAGGATCACCCCTGGCGTGCGGTAGGGAATCTGGCCTTGGCGCTCTCGGTTCCGCTGCCAAAGGGCTACTTGGTACTCCAACTTGTCTTTAAAGATGAGGCCGAAAATAACAGCAAAGAAGCTAAACAGGGCAATGGCTGAGTAGATAGGAGGGTTGACAAAGCTGCGGGAAAACTCTCCGCTGACGTAGAGGGACTCCATGAGGCTTACCTGATCCAAGTCCCCCCTAGCTTAACATTCCTTAGCATCTTCTGCTTCCGAGGCAGTACCTACAAGAAGCCGGAAGAGGCTGAGCCGTCTTGGCTACCTTCTCTCAGGCGACCACTTGGGGCATCAGTTGCTCAACCAATAGGAGCAGCGTATTGGCCACAGAAGCCGGCTCCTGAGCATTTAAGGTTGTGTGGGGAACCGAGCCATCTTGGTTGTTCAAGATCAGCAAAATGTCTTCTGGATCCCAGGCATTGGGGTGATCGACATGAGTGATCCCGATAACTGAGGGAGCACTTGTCCTAGCTCTCATAAAGGCTTGAATGGCCTGGGCATTGCGAAACTGGCCGGGCAAGTGGGCAGGTACCAAAAGAATATATCCGTGGGCACGCCTAATCAAAATATCCCACATAAAGCTAAAACGGGCCTGGCCGGGAGTGCCGTAGAGATGCAGCCACATCTCTTCTTCCTCTTCGCCAATTCTCAGGCGGCCAAAGTCCATGCTGACTGTTGTGCTCTTCTTAAGCTCTGCCACCTCATCGGTGGCCTTGCGATCCGTGTCGACCACTTCGATCTCGCTAATGGTGCGGATAAAAGTGGACTTTCCAGCCCCCACCGGCCCGGTTACAACAATGCGGAGAATATTGTCCATAGTTAGCCTCAGTCGTAAGTTAGCCTCAGTCGTAAGCCCCCAGCGCAGACCCGCCTGTACAAGCTTAATGAATATTTAAGAGGAAGCTAAGCTGGTAGCGATCAGGCGTTTAAACAAAGCCTCGCTCATGCCCGTTTCTTGCTGAACAGCGTTATAGGCCACCTCAAGATAGGCTTGCTCAATAAAGGAAAGGTCGATCATACAAACTTTGCTTAGACTCATCCGCAGCTGCTCGGGCTTGCCCTCTTTGACCAGCCGGCGGCTCACCTCCTGCACAACCGTAGCCATAGCCGGCACCACGTGTTGAGGGCCGATGCCAACCCGCACATGAACTAAGCCAATTTTCCAGCGGCGCTCGGCATACTGGGGGCCCCAGTTGTCCATGCCTGTGAACATTTCCTTAAACCAGTCGGCAAAAGTCTGGCCCAGCCGCTGCCGATTATGCTTGGCAATGACAGCCGCCATCTCGGCATCGCGATCCAAATAGCCGTAAAAGGCATCCGACATTTCTGTAGCGATGCTGCTGCCCCAGTCGGCACTTTGCTGCAAAATCCTCTTATCTTCATCTGTAAATTGGGTGCGCGAGATCAAGACTTGCAGCAGCTCCAAAGGTTTGATAGCCATAGTTCCCTCAGAATCAAGTCAAAATCAAGCTCAGCTTCTCCACTTAGCCTCTCTACTTCATGGCTTCCGCAATACTTGCCGCGGCTCGCTTCATCTCCAAAAACAGCAAGCCCTGCTTTACTTCATCGCTGGCAATCGTCAGCAGTACAGCATCGGGGCCGCAACTGGTTAAAACTCCATATCCCTTTTCTCCCTGCACAAAGACCCTCTCTATGGTTCCACGACCCAACTCTTTCCCAATCCGCTCCCCCAAAGAAAGCATGGCAGCAGACATGGCCGAGGTTCTTTCCTCGTCCATGCCCATGGGCAATGTGGATGCCAATGGCAACCCATCAGGAGTAACCACAGCCGCTCCTTGAATTCCTGGCGTGCTGGAAATGTAGTTCTGGAGAATTGCCTGCAAAGAGGATAAGTTAGCCATTCTTTCTCTCCCCGCTTTCAGCCCTTTTCGTCATTTTTCCATCTGTTCTTATACCTGCTGCAAAAGATAATAACGCAGAGATCTACCCAAAGATTTCTGCTCCCAAAAAATCATCTATCACGAACTCCCCTCAGTAAAGTGGCAAGTCGCGCAACGAGGGAGGGCTTAACCTGCTCATTCCCTTCTTGGGAGGGAAGCTGCTTGGCGTTCAGCTTCTCCTTTGCGGTTTCTAGGTTGTCTGCTGCTGTTGCCGACTTGTCCAAGAAAGCCGCGAGAGAAGCAGAAGCAATAGTCGTTGGGCCATCACAGGGACTGATGAGCCCCAGCTTGGCCAGGCGGGCGCAGGCATAGCGAACTTCCAGAAGATCTGCCCCCAGCAGCCGGGCTAGGTCGGTCAGCCGGCGCGAAGGCGAAACCTGCTCCAGGATCCCCCACTCCAAGGCAGAGAGCTTGTACAGGGGCAGCTCAGTGCTGGTGCGCCAGAAATAGCTGTCCGGCTGCGGCAGGTTCTCCTCAGGAAACTGATCGAGCTTAAGCTGCTGTAGCCCTTCTAGAACCAAAGCACTCGCCCCCTTGCTTAGGCCAGTCATCTCCCGATAAGGCATGGGTGCGTTAGGTAGGAAGCTGAAGTGGCCCGCTTCCAGAGCAAACAAGCTGTAGAGCCCCACCTGCAGTTGGTGGCGGAAGAGCTTGGCCAAAGCTGCCGGCGAGATCAACCCTTGCCGCTGCAAACACCGCCCCAGCGGCTCTTCCAGTCCACAGAAAGAAGCCAGCTTTTCCACCACCCGCTCGCTGACCAGGCCCGAACGGGCCAATAAACTCTCCAAGCGATGCTCCTCTTCGGGGGGCAGAGCCGCAATTACCCGACCTTGATAAAACCAGATTTTGTAGATGCCGTTTGGGGCCCAGATGGAAAGTTGCCCTGTTTTGCCGCCTTTTTCGATGAGCTGCAACAGATCGGGCAAAGAAAATTCCTGGAGGTCTCCAACGATGGCCATAGCAATTCTTTAGCCTCCATTAGTTTCAGGGATCCTCAAAGACACTATCATTCTCATCCGGTGATTCCCAGACAACAACCGTGTAGCAACGGCAAAGCTACCTTTGCTCAAGCACTCGAGCTAGCAGCAATTCTACTGACGAACGATTTCATTGGAGAGATAGGGTCTAGGCATTGAGCTGCGTAGGATTTTGGCCTCAATTCCTATCACTATTGTGTCGCTCTGATCTAGATCCGTTACAACCATTCAGCTCATCTTTACCTAAATTAACTTCGTAAAGCCGGCATGGGGAAATGCCATAAGATTTTACCCTACCGGCTTATTTTTCGCGAATGGTTTTGAGGAGGGTAGAGAGGCGGCTGACCAAAGAAGGCTTAACCGGCTCCTTCTCTTCCCGAAGGGTGGAAAGAAACTTAGAAGCCGCCGCGAGCGCAGGCTGGGGTGAAGCCGCCGAGCTGTCGCAGGGGCTGATGAGCCCCAACTTGGCCAGGCGGGCACAGGAATAGCGCACTTCCAAGAGATCTGCCTTCAGGGATTGAGCCAACTCAACCAGGTTACGAGCGGGGGAAATCTGCTCTAGGATTGCCCACTCCAGCGGCGAGAGTTTGTACAAGGGCAGCTCGGTGCTGGTGCGCCAGAAGTAGCTGTCCGGCTGGGGCAGGTTTTCTTCCGGGCGCTGCTCCAACCGAAGCTGCTGCAGCGCTTCTAGAACCACGGCGCTGGCCCCTTTGCTTAGGCCGGTCATCTCGCGGTAGGGCAGGGGCACGTTGGGCAAAAAGCTAAACTGGCCAGCTTCTAGGGCAAAGAGGCTGTAGAGCCCCACTTGCAGTTGATGGCGGAAGAGCTTGGCCAGAGCTGCCGGCGAGATCAACCCTTGCCGCTGCAGGCAAAGGCCTAGAGGCTCCTGCAAGCTGCAGAGGAAGGCTAACTCCGCCACCACCTGCTCGCTGACCAGGTTTAAGCGCACCAGCAAGCGCTCCAACCGGTGCTCTTCTTGGGGAGACAAGGCCGCCACCACTCGCCCCTGATACAGCCAAACTCGATAAATGCCAGTAGGTGCCCAAACCGACAGTTGGCCCGTTTTCTTTCCTTTTTCCATCAAATGCAACAGGTCGGCTAGGGAAAATTCCTGAAGATCTCCGAGCATTGCCATGTTTCCGCGCTCCCTCCACCTATCGGATCCGGCCTTTTCAGTATTTTCCCGGTTTTTCCCTTGCTAAGCAAGTTACAAAAAAGGGCAACTCCGGGCAAGCTTAAGCTCGATTCTACACTTAGATGCTCAAAAGTTACAGCTAGTTCATCTTTTCAATCAAACTTAACCAGAGTCCCCACTCTCTCGGCCTCAATGGAGCGGAAGTTGTGGCAAAAGTCCAGCAAAACTTCGGAAACAGCAACAGATAGCAGGTAGGATATTTGTAGTTTTTAATACTTTTTAACTCTGACCATCAGAGGATCCACTGAATACAAAAGTTCGCTTGAGAAGGAGCGAATTGAGGACTACACTGAGGGAGCTGAAGGCCATGAGGCCGCCTGCTAGAGCGGGGCTGAGGCCGATGCTGAATCCGGGCAGGAGCGCGCCGGCGGTCACCGGGATCCCGACCAGGTTGTAGGCGAAGGCCCAGAGGAGGTTTTGCTGGATTTTGCGGAAGGTGGCGCGGCTAAGGCGAATGGCTTCCACGACGTCCCAGAGGCGGTTGCGCATGAGGATGATATCGGCAGTCTCCAGGGCGGCAGCGGTGGCAGAGTGCAGGGCAATGCCCACATCGGCTTGGGCCAAGGCGGGAGCGTCGTTGATGCCATCGCCCACCATGGCAACTCTCTGGCCCTGGGCCTGCAGATCTCGGATAACCTGGGCTTTATCTGCCGGCTGCACCTCGGCAATGACGCGGATCCCTGGCACCTGTAGAGCTTGGGCCACCTGCTGGGCCACCTCGGCCCGATCCCCAGTCAGTAAGACCACCTGCAGGCCCATTTTCTGGAGCTGTTGCAGGGTTACCTGGGCATCGGGCCGCAAGGGATCCTGCACCGCCAACAGCCCCACCAGGGAGTTGTTCAGGGCCACGCCCACCACCGTTTTGCCGGCTTGCAGCAGCGCCTTGGCTTGGGCCTGCGCTTCAGGAGAAAGCGGGATCCCCAGGGCGGCAAGCCCCTCTAGAGAGGCCAAGAGGATCTCTTGCCCTTCCACCCGCGCCGAGGCCCCCACTCCCGGCTGGGTGTGAAACTCGTCGGCAGAAAGCAGAGGCAGTCCCCGCTCGCGGGCGGCCCCCAAAATGGCTTGGGCCAGAGGATGGCGGGTGCCGCTTTCTACTGTGGCCGCCAGTTGCAGCAGCCGAGCCGGATCCAGGGCAGGGTCGAGGGCAAGGCAATCGGTTAGGTGCGGATCCCCCTGGGTGAGGGTGCCGGTTTTGTCGAAGACAACTGTTTGCAGGCGGTGGGTTTTCTCCAGGACATCGCCGCCGCGGATGAGCAGTCCCCGCTCCGCGCCCAGGCCGGTGCCCACCAAAATGGCTACTGGTGTAGCCAATCCCAGCGCGCAGGGGCAGGCCACCACCAGCACTGAGATGGCCAGCTTAAGGCTGAGGAGCAGAGGGGTGGGATGGGGGGGGTGATCCCCTAGGTGCAGAGAGGAGTGGAGACCAACCCCCATCAGGATCTCGCTTCCCCAGAGCGGGATCCCGATCCAGTACCAGAAGGCAAAGGTGAGAAGAGCCAGTGCCACCACGCCGTAGGTGA
Organism: Synechococcus sp. H60.2; assembly: GCF_047462315.1. Taxonomy (NCBI): domain Bacteria; kingdom Bacillati; phylum Cyanobacteriota; class Cyanophyceae; order Synechococcales; family Synechococcaceae; genus Synechococcus; species Synechococcus sp. H60.2. Next base: position 9,733 of record NZ_JANSIZ010000040.1, read on the forward strand.
AGTAACCGGCCACCCGGTCGGCCAGGCTCTGGATGGGGGCCTTGCGGGCTTGGGCTTCTTCCACCAGGCGGATGATCTGGGCCAGGGTGGTGTCTTTGCCGGTGCGCGTAGCCCGACACAGCAGCAATCCCGATTGGTTGACCGTCCCGGCCACGACCGGATCCCCTGGCTGTTTGAATACAGGTAGGGATTCGCCGGTGAGCATGCCCTCGTCCACCGTGGCCTGCCCGGCAATCACTTCTCCATCCACCGGGATCTCTTCGCCAGCCCGCACCTGCAGCCAGTCCCCCACCTGCACTTGTTCGAGGGGGCACCACTCTCCCTCTGAGGTCAGGGATCCCGCAGTCTCTTGGGGTGGCACTCGGCGAGCCAAGTTGGGGCGCAGGCTCAGCAAGGCCTGCAAGCTGCCGGCGGCCCGCAGACGGCTCTGCTGCTCCAGGGCCCGCCCCAGCAGGATGAAGCTGAGCAGCATCACCGGCTCGTCGAAAAAGCACTCCCAGCCCACCTGCGGGGCCAACAACCCCACCAAACTAGCCAGGTAGGCGGATCCGGATCCCAGGGCGACTAGGGTGTTCATGTTGGGGGCCAGCCGCCGCGCCGCCCGCCAGCCGTCCAGGACAAGGTTGCGGGCCGGGCCGACGAAGGTCAACGTCGCCAACCCCCAGTGCAGCCAGACGTCGTTGAGGACGGGCAAGCCCAGGCGGGCGAACAGATCCAGGTGGCCGGCAGCAGAGATGAGCAGTAAAAAAGCGGCGGTGAAGGCCTGGCGAATCTGGGCTTGGGTTTGCCGCCGCTGCCGCGCGATGGGATCAGCGGGCGCATCCAAGGCATGATCCCATCCATCTGGGGAAGGAGCTCGACCTTGGGGAGAATCGGCAGCGCAGGAGCTGGGAAACCCCGCCTCTGTCAAGATGCGGGCCAGATGCTCGGGGTCAGGCCGGCTGCCAGGGGCAAATTCCACAAGGGCCGATTCGGTAACTAGGTTAACGCTGGCTTTGACCACCCCCGGCTGGTTGAGCAAGACTTGCTCGACGGCCCGAACACAGCCGGCGCAGCTCATGCCGCCCACGTGGAGCAGCAGGGATCCCTTTTCAGGCTCTTCCTGAGAAGACGGCTGAGCTATCTGCTCGGGGAACTTCGCATCCGTAGTAGTCATCTCTAGCGGGTCAACGAAACTTTTCCCTCACCCCCCGCCTTTCTCCTCTTGGGAGAGGGAAGCAGTTCCGCAGGCATGAGGAGTGGGCCTGGGGATAAGGAGATACCCCCTATCCTAGCGTTGGCATCTCAGGCCCTTACCTATCCCTTTTGAACCCGCCGCTCAAACTCCTCGCGGGTGGCATCCACCAGTTGCACCGCCTCTGAGTAGAGCTGCGGGTGGTTTTGCTTAAGCCAACTCAAGAGCCGCGCCAACTGGGCTGAACAGAGATCCAGATCGGCCTGAAAAATCACTGCCGCTGCCATGTGCTGGGCGTATTCGGGGGGATGGCCCTGCTGCGTCAGCTCCGCCGTCAAGGCGGCCAAAGCCTGCTGCCGAACAGAGGGGGCGGAGCCTTCTGGGATGGACATAGGCGGGATTCCTTAGTCGGAAAAGTAGCGGCGCAGGGCTAAGGTCACGTTATGCCCCCCAAACCCAAAGGCGTTGACCAGGGCCACGTCAACAGCCATCTGCCGCGCCTTGTAGGGCACAAAGTCCAACCCTTCGCACTCGGGGTCGGGGTTATCCAGGTTAAGGGTGGGGGGAACCCAGCCGTGGTAGATGGCCAGGGCCGTCGCCACCGTGGCAATGCCGCCTGCCCCCCCCAAGAGGTGACCGGTCATGGACTTGGTGGCGCTGATGGCCAGGCGAGGGGCATGCTCGCCGAAAACTGCCCTGATGGCCTGCACCTCGGCAACATCTCCCACAGGCGTGCTGGTGGCATGGGCGTTGATGTGCTGCACCTCTTCAGGCCGGATCCCTGCATCTTTGAGGGCTAGCCGCATCGCGCGGGCAGCGCCTTCGCCGGCGGGGGCAGGGTTGGTGATGTGGTGGGCGTCGCAGGTAAGGCTGTAGCCGACGATCTCGGCATAGATCTTGGCGCCGCGGGCGCGGGCATGTTCCAGCTCCTCCAGCAGGAGGATCCCCGCTCCCTCCCCCATCACAAAGCCATCCCGCTCCCGGTCAAAGGGCCGGCAGGCCTGTTCGGGAGCCTCATTGCGGGTGGAAAGGGCCTTCATAGCGCTGAACCCCGCCACCGACAGGGGAGTCACTGCCGCTTCTGTGCCCCCTGTAATGGCCACCTGCACTTCCCCTCGCTGGATAAGCCGAAAGGCATCGCCAATGGCGTTGGAGCCGGAAGCACAGGCCGTCACCGTGCAGGAATTGGGCCCCTTGGCGCCAAAGTGAATGGCCACGTGGCCCGCCGCCATGTTGGCGATCATCATCGGCACCATGAAGGGGCTGCAGCGATCCGGCCCCTTTTGCAAGTAGATGGTCTGCTGCTCTTCCAAAACCCGGATGCCGCCAATGCCAGTGCCCAAGATTACCCCCACCTGCTCGGCGTTGAGATCGGTAATACGAAATTGGGCGTCCTCCAGCGCTTGTTGGGTGGCGGCCAGCGCCAGATGGACGAAGCGGTCGGTGCGCTTGACGTCCTTGCGATCCAGGTAGTCGAGGGGATCAAAGCCCTTCACCTCCCCGGCAATGCGGCACTCGTGGCGGGAGGCGTCGAAGTGGGTAATCGGCCCAATGCCAGATCGCCCTGCCAACAAGCTCTGCCAAAACTCGGCGGAAGAATTGCCAAGGGGGGTTATCGCCCCCAGCCCCGTGATCACAACGCGACGCTGGGAGTTGGGCGGAACGGACATAGGAGCGGCGGCAGGATCCATAGACAACCGTGAGTACTCTTCCTTAGCACTCCCCCTCGAGGAGGAAGGGGGAGGCCTACCCCCTCTCCCAGCTTAGGCAGCTTTCTTGGAGAGGATATAGTTGACGGCATCCTGCACGGTGGCGATGCCCTCCGCATCTTCATCGGGGATTTCCAGATCGAATTCCTCCTCAAACGCCATGACCAGCTCTACCGTATCGAGGCTGTCGGCTCCTAGGTCGTTCTGGAAATTGGCTTCCAGGGTCACTTTGTCGTCCTCTACGCCCAGTTGATCGGACACGATCTTGCGAACACGGCTGTAAACTTCATCTGCGCTCATGCTTGGAACCCCAGATATCGACTGAGAGTGTCTTGGCTAAGCCAACCGGCGGCTATCGAAGCATCCCCTATTGTATCGGACAACGGATCCCCTCTTGTGAAGAGGCCCACCCGCTTTGGTCGCTGTAGAGGGGCGGAGAATTGAGCTGTGGCCCTTTTCGGTTGTCACAAGGAGAAGCTAGGATAGTTTACTGCTTCTTTTGATTTGGATTCCCAAGGAGAACTGGCTTCCATGCCCCGCGCCTACGAGACGATGCTGATCGTGCGCCCCGACATCTCGGACGAACCCCTGCAACAACTCCTCACCGAGCAGGAGTCGCTTCTACGAGAAAACGGGGCGACCGGCCTGGAAATTACCAACAGAGGCAAGCGCCGCTTTGCTGGGTTTGAGATGAAAAAGTTTAAGGAAGGCCTGTACATCCAGTTCAACTACGAGGCCGAGCCAAGGGCAGTAGCCACCTGGGAGAAAAATCTGCGCATCAACGAGAGCATACTGCGCTACATGACTCTGCGCTTGGATTAGGTTGACGGGATCGCGGTCTGGAGGCATGGTAGAAGTACTTGAGCTGCCTTCTTTTAACGCCCTGATAGCCTTTCAATAGCTTTGTCATGAACTCGATTGTCTTGATGGGGGAAGTGGCGAGCGAGCCGGAGCTGCGCTACACTCCCGACAACTTGGCCGTTACCTCGCTGGTGCTGCGCTTCCCCAGCTTGCGCCCGGAGGAGCCACCGTACCAAGTGCGGGTTGCTTCCTTTGGAGAGCTGGCCCAGCGGGTCGTAGATACTTGCCACGTCGGCGACCACATCACGGTGGAGGGCCAACTGCACATGAACGTGGTGGAGCGAGATGGGCGCAAGGAAAAGCAGGCGGAGATCACCGCCCGCCGCATCCATCAACTGGGATCCGCACAGGTTCTCTCTCTGTCGGCGACAGGTGAGTCCACAAGCTTGAAGTCGTCCGAAGGGGATGTCGCCTCTCTGCCGAACCCGGATGAGATCCCCTTCTAGGGACTGGGGATAGCCTCTCTCATCAGGTCTCAAGAATCCGCCGCTGCTCAACCCTCGGGCTCCCCGCATGTGCTTGGCTACTCTCTGCAAGGGCGCCCCATCCACCTCTGGCAGCTCACCCGCGGGATTCGCTCGTTCCTGCTAATCGGTGGGGTACATGGGGATGAGGTGGAGGGCTACGGCTTAATCGAGCGCTACCTGGCTTCTGGGAAATGGGGATCCTTGGAGAGCAAGGCTGCGCTTTGGGCGATCCCCCGTCTGAACCCGGATGGCTGTGCCCTAGGGCAACGGCTCAATGCCAACGGCGTGGATCTTAACCGCAATCTGCCCACGCAAGATTGGGTTGCGGCCTCTTTGGAAGCTCGCTATCCGCCGGGGCCAGCCCCAGGCTCCGAGCCCGAGACACAGGCGTTGTTGGCAAGTTTGGCCCAGATTCGGCCTCAGTTTATCCTTTCTGCCCACTCCTGCCAAAGCAATCCCTGCGTAAATTACAACGGCCCTGCTCTCGAGCTGGCCCAGGCGATGGCCGCTCACAATGGCCTGCCGGTAACGGACGACATTGGCTATCCCGCCCCTGGCTCACTGGGCACCTGGGCGGGACAGGAACGGCAGATCCCCACTCTGACGCTGGAACTCCGGCGGGGCACTCCCCTCGACCAAGTCTGGCAAGAGCAAGCCGAGGCGCTGCAGGCGGTGTTGGAGTGGGCGGCCCAGGACGATGCGTTCTGACCTGTGTCAAGATCTCTGAACTTTCATTGCCAACCCGACAGGTCATCCGAGATGCCCGCGGTTTTCTCGCCCAGATCTTCTACAACACAGATAGATGAGGGCAAAGAAAAGAGGAACTTGGAGTCGAAACCGAAGTCAAACCTTGTCTTTCTTTTGCCCATCTGTTAGCCATTTGGAGGAAGTCGGTATGTTCAGCAGGATTTTGGTGGCGGTGGATCGGTCGGAGCTGAGCGAAGGGGTATTTCAGCGGGCCGTCCAGGTGGCGAAGGCCATGCAGGCCAGCATGATGATCCTCCATGTCCTGTCTCAGGAAGAGCCCGGAGCTCCAGAGCCACCCATGATTCTAGGTGTAGATTACAGCTCCACCATCAGTGCTGAGCTATGGCAGTCTTATCGGGAGCAGTGCGCCATCTTCGAGCAAAACCAAATAGACTACCTGCGCTCGCTGGTGGAGAAAGCGGCTGAGCAGGGGATCCCTGCTGAGTACAACCTCCACTATGGCAACCCTGGTCGGGTTATCTGCGACTTGGCCCGCTCTTGGAATGCGGATCTAATCGTGGTGGGCCGCCGCGGCCACTCCGGCTTGAGCGAGCTGTTCCTAGGCAGCGTCAGCAATTACGTGCTCCACCGTGCTCCCTGCTCGGTGCTCACCATTCAGGGGGAAGCTTTGAGAAAGGGATCCCAACCGCAGGAGAAGCAAGCGGCTACCCCCGCTTAAGGACTTTGGGGAGAGGCGGTGGGAGGGGAGCTCTCTGGCTGGCTTTCCTCCTCAGTAGTGGTCTCCAGGAGACGCTTAACCTCCGTTTCTATGCTGTTGAAGGTGCTCAGGTCGATGACAGCAACATCCGGCTGGCGGCTGCTTTGGGCGTAGGCGCGCAGGCCGGAGGAGGTCAAGCGTAGAGTCAAGGGCTCCTGATCCGTGTCGGGCTTGGGCTCAAAGGTCAGCTTCAGATCCGGCTCGGCCAGGGCTTTTTGGGCGTCGGGATCCGTTTCCGGCACGAACTCCTTGGCGCGGGCGGCGTTGAGGCTGGAGAAGAGAGAGCTGAGATTTACAGGCTGGCCCGGTCGCTCCGGATTTTCCCAGCGCAGCTCCAGGGATCCCTTCTCCTGGGGCAGGGGGTTGAGGGTAACCCGCTCTCCTTGGGATTCCAGGGTGACTTGACCCACCTGGTTGGGGTTGAGGTGAGCAAGGCGGTGATCCCGCAACTCCTCGAGGTCGGGGCGAAGGATGTCAGCAGTAGTGGTGAGGAGGGTAGCCACTGCCGGGTGCTCGGAGGTGATGACATAGACTTGACCGTCTTTTTCCGATCCCAAGGCCACGCTCAGGGTTTTGCCGTCTTTGAGCTCAACGCTTAGCTGAGCAGAAGGCTTCTCCAGACCATAAGGAGCCAGCTCCGCCTTGGTTTCAGCCGGGAACTCCACCGCCTGCAGGCGGGATAAGGTGTTGAGCAGGCGATCGACGTTGAGGTCATCGGCGGGCAGCTCCCTGGGCTCAACGATCTGCCAAGTATCTTCTTGCCGCTGCAAACGAACAACCTCTGGATCCGCCTCGGCCAACTGCACCTGCAGAGACTTCACTGCCGCCGTCTCGAAACGCAGCAGAGTCTTGTCCCGCAAAGCCAGCAGGGAGGGGAGCAGGGATCCCTTCTGGGCGCTGGCCAAGAGCACAACCTCTCCGCCTTCTGGCTGAGCGTAGAAGCCGGAGCCATCGAAGTTGTCGTTGCCGATGGCCAGACGGTAGGGATCCCCTTCTTTGGGGAAGAGGGCAATCTGGTGGCGCGGCTGATCCAGGCCGAAAGCCCCCAAATCCTCGGCCCCTTCCAGCGTGATTTGAGGCGTGAGGCGGGAGAAGGTGTTGAGAAGTTGCTCCACCGGGAAGTCCAGCGCCGCTGACTGGATGGGCTGGCGGATGCGCCAACGGGATTCCTCTTCTCCTTCTGGGGCCCGCTCCAGCAGGATAACTTCTGGCTGGCTGTCTTTCTGTTGGTGGATCTCGATGCGGGCAATGGTGTCGGGGGCAAAGTGAAAGAGCCGCGCCCGCTCCGCCTGCTGCTGCTGCCGCAGTTGCTGGAAGTTATCGAAGAGGAAATACCCCAGCAGAGCAGCCACTGCCAAGCCCAAAAGAATCCAGGTGCTGCGCTTGAACATGCTTGTCCTCCTTCGGCCCTACCGCCTTTGCCACCAGAGCCCAGCCCCTGCTCCCAACGCCACCAGCGGCAGCAGTACCGTCGATCCCAGCACCAGCCAGCGGAAGTTTTGGCCGGTCAGGGTGAGACGGCGATCGGTAATGGATTTGGGGCGGATGGAGATTTGTTCAGTTCGCTCGGTGAGCCAGTTAACCGTGTTGAGGAAAAGATCGCGGTTGCCCTGCTGCCTCAGGTTGCCGTCGAGGGCAAAGTTGACGTTGCCGATCACCACCAGGCGGGCCTCGGTCGGCGACTCCTGGGCTTCTGAGTTGTTCTGATCGCCTTTCACCTGCCGGGTCAGGGCTACGCCCAAGGTCAGGGGGCCGGGCTTGTCTTGATCCGGGTCAAATTGCACGGGGCCAGCTTCCAGGTTGGGGCTGGTCTCTCCCCAGCTCTGCGGACTGCTGCGCAGCAAGGGTGTGGCCTGGATCCCTTCGCGGGCTTGGGTTTCCACCGAACGGGCCAGCGGAAAGAGGGTCATCAGCCGCTGCTCGGCCAAGGGGGCGGTGATGGGGTGATCCCCGTAGGTGGTAACTAGGGCAACTGCCGGCCCCGTGCCCAGGAGTTGGCTGACGCTGCTCACCTCGATAAGGATGTCATCTCCCAAAACCACGCCCCACTCTTCCAGCAAGGGATCCAAGCCGGCATCCACCCGCGGCCCAATGAGCAGCAGCAGCCGTCCTCCCTTGGCCAGGTAGTCCTGCAGCTTCTCCACCTCGCCGGGGAAGAGAGCCCGCTGCGACCCCGCCAACACCAAAACCTCTGTCTCGTCAGGGATCTCGGCCTGCACCAGGTTCAAGGGCTCCACTCGGTAGCCCTCCTGTCTCAGGGCTGCCACGGCCTGGGCCAGGGTGGGGGTGCCTTCCCGCGCTTCTAGGCCCACTTCCCCATGCCCTTGCACGAAATAGGCCAGCAACTCCCCGCGGTTGACCACTTTAGACAAGACGGGGGTCAGTTTGCTCTCCAGCTCAGGGGCAGGGGGCTGGGGCAGTTGCTGCCGGCTTTCTCCGGCCTCCACCACCAGGGTGTTGTTTTGCGTCACCTGCAGCCGCTGAATGGTGAGGGGATCCCGATTGGGATCGACAAACGCAAACTGGAAGCGCTCGGGGTTGAGGCGGCGGTAGCGCTCCAGTTGTTCCCGCAGGTTGGGATCCGGCGCCGTGGTAACCACCCAGACTTTGACGGGTTGCGCCAATCCCTGCACCAGTTGCCGGGTTTGAGGCGAGAGGGTAAACAGGCCCTCCTCGGTGAGATCCAGGCGCAGGTCGTAGCGCACCGCTACCACATTCACCAGCACCAGGATGACGGCCATCGCCGCCACCGCCACCAGGATGTTGGCGTTGGTCTGGGTGGAGCGCAGCCCCAAGAACAGGCTCACCTCCTGCCGGTGGGTGAAGCCCCAAACCACCACCAGAGCCAAGCCCGTGGCCATGAGGCTGAGGGGCACCGCCGTCCAGCCGGTGAGAGCGGATCCCACCAGCAGGCCGATGGCAATCCCACCAAGGCCGACGATCCCCGCCCAATCTGCCAACGCCCGCCAGTCTTTCATCACCGCACTTCTCCCAACACAACCCTAGCTTTGCTGCCAGCGCAGGCTTTCTACCGATTGCACCGTGGCAAACAGCCCCAGCACGATAATGCTGAGGAAAAGGACGATGCTACTGCTGCTGAGGATCCCTTGCACCCAGTTGCTATATTGCTGCAGCAGAGAAATATGCCTCAGGGTAGCGGCAATCCAGTTGTTCTCCTGGCCGGCCGCCGCGTCGATCACCCAGAGCAGCAGGATTAGCCCAAAGGTGGCCACCGCCGCGATAAGGGTGCTGTCGGTCAGGGAAGAGATGAACAACCCCAAGGCCATGACACTGCCCGCCAGCAGAGCAAGTCCCACATAGCCCATTAGGGTTAGGCGGTAGTCCACTGCCGGGGTGGCGCTGCTCAGCACCAGCACGTGGTAGACCAGCGGTGGCAACAGCAGCGTCATAAAAAACACCCAGACCGCCAGCCACTTGCCCAGGGCCACCTCCAAGTTGGTAATGGGGGAGGTGGCCAATAGCTCCATGGTGCCCCGCCGCCGCTCTTCGGCGTAGGAGCTCATGGTGAAGATAGGCAATAAAAATAAGGAAAGCGTGCCCAGCAGGTTGAGAAACTGCTGCGACAGGATGGTGGCGGCATCAAAAGGGTTCTCTTGGCCAAACTGGGCAAAGAGATCCACCTGCTGGGAGAAGTTGATCACCCGCACCAAGATGTTGACGAAGAAAAACCCCGCCAGCCCCCAGAGTACTGCCGCCACCACATAGGCAATGGGGGAGGTGAAGTAGCCGCGCAGTTCTTTGCGAAAAATGGCCACTGCTCCGTTCATGCTGCTTCCTCCAATGTGCCTGCGGATCCCTCTTGGGTGGTGAGCTGCAGGAAAATCTCTTCCAAAGAAGCCTGGGGACGACCAATCTCGTAGAGGTCGATCCCCGCCTGCACCAGGGCCCTGGCCACCTCCGGGATCCAGCCTAAGGACTCTGTCCCGTTGTCGCGAACGGCAGCAACGTTGCTTTTAAGCTGCACCTGCCAGCGAGGGGGATCGGATCCCAGGGGCTGCAAACTCACCACCTCCACCTGGGGCAGGTTTTGCAGGGCCGCCCGAATGGCCGTTTCCTCAGGGGCGCCCACCACCAGCTTCGCCTGCTGCCGATCCTGCACCTGTGCCGTCAGCTCGGCGGGCGTGCCGATGGCCGCCACCTGGCCGCGGTTGATGATCACCACCCGGTCGCAGGTCATGCTCACCTCCGGCAGGATGTGGGTGGAGAGGATGATGGTGTGCTCTCCCGCCAGGCTCTTGATCAGGTTGCGCACCTCGATGATCTGCTTGGGATCCAGCCCAATCGTGGGCTCGTCCAGGATGATCACCGGCGGGTCGTGCACCAGGGCCTGGGCCAGGCCCACCCGCTGCTTGTACCCCTTAGAGAGCTTGCGGATCAAGGTGTGGCGCTTGTCTTCCAGACTGCAGCGGCGGATCACCTCGTCCACCCGCCTGGGCCGGTCGCCGGGGCTGACCCGCTTGATCTGGGCAACAAAGTGCAGGTAGGCCTCCACCGTCATGTCCGGGTAGAGGGGCGGGTTTTCCGGCAAATAGCCGATGCGCTGCCGCACCGCCATCGAGTTTTCGTGGACATCAAACCCGGCCACCCGCGCCGTCCCCTCGCTGGCGGGCAGATACCCGGCCAAAATGCGCATGGAGGTGGTCTTGCCGGCGCCGTTCGGCCCTAAAAACCCCATGATCTCGCCGGCGTTGACCTGGAAAGAGATATCGCGAATGGCCGTAAAGCTGCCGTAGGTTTTGCTCAGATGCTCCACTTCGATGGCAGCCGTGGTTGCAGGAGCAGTGGATAAACCTATCATCGGCGGCTCCTAACCTAGAGGGTCAGCGTGAGTTGGCCAACAGCCCAAGTCCGTAGATGCGAAAGCGCGCAGCCCTTGTTTTGAAACAGGCAGAAGTTGAGAGCAACAGAGGCGGCAGCGCTGAGGCCATCAGCAAACTTAGCACAGAGGCGGCGGGGATAAGCAAACGGCAGCGGGATCCCCTCCCCCCTTTTGGTGGGGTGCTCAGGGGGCCAGGGATCCCCACGCTTCCAACCCCAAGACTCGGCTCTCCCCAGGGCGGGCGGCCACCACCTCCCCGATGGGAAAGGCTTCGGGCAGCAGTGAGCTCACCTGATCTTCCGCCTCAGGGGGCACCACCAGCACATAGCCCACCCCCAGGTTAAAGGTGTTGAACATCTCCAAAGTCTCCACCTGGCCCTGCTCCTGCAGCCAGAGAAATTCCTGTGGGATGGGCCAACTGTGGGGCTCTAGTCGCGCCGCCTGGTCAGGAGCCAAACAGCGGGGCAAGTTTTCCGGGATGCCGCCGCCGGTGATGTGGGCCATGCCGTGGATGGGGATCCCTGCTGCTTGCAGCCGCTGCACCGCCTGCACGTAGATGCGGGTGGGGGTGAGAAACACCTCCGCCAGAGGCCGATCCCAACCAGAGGGCTGGTGATCCCAGCGCCAGCCCCGCTCGGCCACAATCCGCCGCACCAGGCTGAAGCCGTTGCTGTGCAGGCCGCTGCTGGGCAAAGCCCACAGCCGATCCCCAGCCTGCACCCGCGAGCCGTCGAGAATGTCCGCCCTCTCGACAATCCCGACACAAAATCCCGCCAGGTCGTACTTGCCGGGCGGATAAAACCCCGGCATCTCCGCCGTCTCTCCCCCCAGCAGTTGGCAGCCGGCCTCCTGGCAGCCCTCCAGAATGCCGTCAATCACCTGCCAGAGAGCTTCCGGCTCCAGCTTGCCGGTAGCCACATAGTCCAGGAAAAACAGCGGCTTGGCTCCCACCGTCAGCACATCGTTGACACACATGGCCACCAGGTCGATGCCCACTCCGTGGTGCTGCCCCCACTGCTGGGCAATCTCCAGCTTGGTGCCCACCCCATCGGTACCGGCAACCAAAACCGGCGCTCGGTAGCCTGCTGGCAGCTCGAAGAGGCCAGCAAACCCCCCAATGCCCCCCAAGGTTCCTGAAGAACCTGAAAACGGGACTTTAGTTCGTTCAACGCGCTCGCGAATCCCCTTGACAAAGGCGCGGCCCAGATCGATGTCAACCCCTGCTGAGCGGTAGTCCAAGATGACGAAAATCCTTGTGCTGACGGAACTTAGGCTTTTGCCCTCGACCGGGCAAGCTTGTCAACTTAGAAACCTATGGTACATTAACTTCTGTTTTACTGTCGCATTGGATGTTGTACAGGAGTTTCGAGAGGAGCGCGGCCTCATGCGAAATTGGAAGCGGCTTGGACAGGGACTGGCTCCCGCCCGCCAAGTGGGCTTAGTCGGCTGTCTCTGTGTTACGGCTCTCAGCTTGCCGGCAGGCATGTTGGGCAGCCCAAACTCGCAGGCACAAGCCTCAACTCGCAGCGGATCCCCCAGCGCCAGAGCAACCCAGCCATCCCCCAAAGCCCACTCGCTCTCCCCGGCAACCGACCTTGTCTCCCCTTCCCAACCCAACGCTCCCCTGCCGGCCAAACTCGGCACCTTGCACTCGCAGGACTCGGAGTCTCTCCTCCTATCTCGCCAGGCGATCCCTTCGCGGCCAACAGAAGAACCCACCCTCAAGATCGGCGAACAACAGCAGCAAACCAGACAGCCCATCTCCACCCTCTACGACTACCAGATGGATGGGCGGCAGGTGGTCACCGTCTACGTTCGGGATCTACCTGTTGTCAGCTTTGTCGAGCAACCCGGGTTGGAGTCGCCGCTGCTGCGGGCCAGCACTCTGGTGGCCCGGCTCAACCAAATGGCCCAGGGATCCCTGAAGGACACGACCATTACCCTGGCTTGGGCAGAGCCCCAATCCGGGGATCCCCTCTACGCAGTTCAGGTCAACGGCGAGGAATTGCTGCGCATCGACGAGGGAGTCCTGCTGCCAGATAACCAACGCCCGGTGGATACAGCAGTTTTGGCTGCCAATCGTCTGCGCCGTCTGCTGCTGGATGCGCCCCCCATTTCGGCTCCGGCCCTACCTCAACCGGCTGCTCTCGCCGCCAAGGCCACTGTTGTAGGCCCTAAGCCAGAAACAGCCGCTCAACCAAAACCTGCCCCTGTCCGTACCGTCGGGCCTGTGCAGGAAGGGATCGCCTCCTGGTATAACCTACACCCCACCCGCCATGAGATGACGGCTGCCCACCCCACTCTGCCCTTCGGTACCGAGGTGCGGGTCACCAACCTGAGTAACGGGCGTCAGGCCGTCGTGCGCATCAGCGATCGCGGCCCCTTCATCCCCGGTCGGATTATCGACCTCTCCCTACGGGCAGCAGAGGCCCTGGGGATGGTGCGCTCTGGGCTGGCGCCGGTGCGGGTGGAAGTGGTGCAGCGCTAGCTAAGGCACGGGCGAAAAGCGCTTGGAGTCGGGCGAGTAGCGCCAAGAAATGCCGTCGGGATCCCGGCTGCGGCTCCACTCGGGAAACCCACTCTTGAACTTCCAGTAGGTGATGGCGGAGACCACTACCCCCAACCGCTCTGCTAGCTGAGTCTGGTTGAGGGGGCGCAGTGTTACCCGCGGCACTGTAATCGCCTCCTCGGCAGCGACAGGGCTGGGCAGGGGAGCGGGATTGGCCACCGCTGGGGGGGGCTCGGAGAGGGTAGCCGTAGCTATGGCCGCCGGTTTCTCCTCTTCCAGCAGGCGACTCCGGCTGGGCTCCTGGGGCCGCAACAAGCTAAACTGACTCAACAGCCCGACATTTTCTAGGTTTAGCAAATCTTCCAGGTTAGAGGTCTGATGAATCAGTTCCAGCTCGCGGTGAAACTCTTCCTCCAGCACCCGCAGGTAGTACTGCCACTTCTGCTCCGACTCTGCCTCTTTGAGCAGGCCTAGGGCAAACTTGAGCTTCGAGAGGAGCTCACTCAGATCTTGCAAGAATTTCTTGAACAAAGTGCCCTTGACCTCTGCAAACTGCTGCAACTGCTGCAGCTTTTGTCGCAGCTCCTCCAGCCTTTTCTCCTCCAGCCTGCGGCTCTCTAGGCTCTGGCGGTGGTTGTGCAGGGCAATTTCGATGGCGGTGTAGAGCTCCCGCTCTTTGAAAGGTTTGATGATGTAGCCAAAGGGCTGCGTCTCCTTGACGCGCGAAAGAGTGTCCTCATCAGCGTAGGCCGTCAGGTGCACCACCGGAATGTTGAAGCGCTCGCCGATTCGCTTGGCGGCTTCGATGCCATCGATATCTCCCTTCAAGACGATGTCCATCAAGACCAAGTCCACCGACATTTCCTCCAGCCGTCGGATTGCTTCTTCGCCAGAGGACGCGATGGCCGGCACCGCATAGCCAAATTTTTTCAGGACGTTGGCAATATCCTTGGCGATGATCTTCTCGTCTTCGACAACCAGAATGCTGCCTTTGGCAAGCATGGGAACTTTCTTCAAGGCTGGCTCCTTGGAAAGGTGATGATGAAAGTGGTACCCGACTTGTTTCTCAATTCTATCTTGCCCTGGAGCTGATCGGTGAGGGTCGCAACCAGTTGTAAACCTAAAGATTGAGTTTCCTTGAAATCGAAGTTGCGGGGCAGACCAATGCCGTTGTCAGAGACGCGCAACTGAGTATGGGTACGGGTTTGCTTAAAGTGGACGTCGATCTGACCACTGCGGCCTTTGGGGAAGGCGTATTTGAGGCTGTTGGTGACCAGCTCATTGATGATCAGGCCACACAAAACTGCGTCGTCGAGGTTGAGGCGGATCCCTTCGGCGCGGATGCTGGCGCGAATGATCTCGGGGTTCACGCCGTAGGAGCGGAAGAGATTGGAGATTAAATTGTGGAGGTACTGCTTCAAATCCACAGCAGCCAGGTTGTTGGACGGGTACAGGCCCTCGTGGATCAAAGACATCGCCTGAATGCGGCTGCCGGCGTCCTTAAAAACGCGGGCATACTTGTGGCTTTTGATTTGATCCGCCTGGAGCCGCAGCAAGCTGGAGATGATCTGCAGGTTATTTTTGACACGGTGGTGGATCTCCCGCAGCAGAATCTCTTTTTCTTGCAGGGCTGCCTGGATCTGCAGCTTCGCCTGTCTTTCTTCAGTAATATCTTCGCAAATGCCAATAACGAAGAGGTTTTTGCCTTCGGGATCCCGCACTGCCGAGACCGCCAGGCGGCACCAAACCACCTTGCCGCTGCGGTGGATGTAACGTTTTTCCAGGTGGTAGCGATCCCGTTGGCCGTTCACAACTTCCTGGAAGAGTCGCCAATCTTCCTCGATATCGTCCGGGTGGGTGAGGTCGCAGAAACTCCTGCTGACCAATTCGGCAGCGCTGTAGCCAAGGATCTCTTCCAGGGCGGGGTTCACCTTGAGGTAACGGCCTTGTCGGTTGACAATGGAAATGCCCAGGGCCGACTGCTCGAAGATGCCCCGCAAGCTCAGCTCGCTTTGGCGCAGGGCCGCCTCCGCTTGCTTGCGCTCGGTGATGTCCAGGATTTGGCTGAGAAAGTAGCTGGGATCCCCTTGGGCGGTGCGCACCAGGGTGATGCGGAGAAGGGCGTAGACGATTTGCCCGTTCTTGTGGATGTAGCGCTGTTCCTGTTCGCAGTGGTGCACCTCGCCGGCCAGTAGGCGGTTGGTGCTCTCCAGGGTGGCGGCAATGTCGTCAGGATGGGTGATGTCGAGGACGGTTTTGCCTTTGAGATCTTCTAGGGTGTAGCCTAGGGTTTCGGTGAAGGCGGCGTTGATTTGAAAATAGGTACCATCCAGGTGGGTCATGGCCTTGGCAATCGGGGACCACTCAAAGGATTGGCGGAAGCGTTCTTCGCTTTCTCTGAGGGCGATTTCTGCCTCGACACGGGCGCTGATGTCGATCACCTGGTTGAGAAACTGGGTGGGCTGGCCGGCTTCATCGGTAAGCAGGGTGGCCTGGAACAGCACATGGACAACCTGGCCGGAACGGTGGATGTAACGAATCTGCCGCTGGCTGATGGAGACTTTGCGTGTCAAGAGGGCCTCGTTGGCCGCCAGCAGTTGGTTGACATCGTCGGGGTGGAGGATGTCCAGTTGTTGCCGACGCTGCAACTCTTCGGGGGTGTAGCCGACGATCTGGGCAAAGGCCTCGTTGACCTGGATAAATCGCCCCTGCAAATCCACCAGGGCAATGCCGTTGGGAGCCAGCTCAAAGATCTGCCGGAAATGGTTGGCGCTCTGTTGCCAGGCTTGCTCTATACGACGACGTTCGGCTTCCAGTTGCTTGGACTCGGTGATGTCTTCGACGATCCCTGCCACCCGGTAGAGTTTGCCCTCTTTGTCGAGGATGGGAAAGGTGCGTTCCCGCAGCCAGAGGATGCAGCCATCGGGGCGGCAGAGGCGAAAAACCACATCGGTGGGTTGGCCCTGAAGTTGGGCTTGAAAAATGGCGGGGAACAGCCAGCGATCGTCAGGGTGAATGTGGCGCATCCAGGCCTGGGGATTGGCGTAGGCCTCTGCAGGGGAAAGGCCCCAAATGGCTTCACAGGCGGGGCTGACGTAAATCAGCTCTTTGCCGCAAAGCGTTGAAATCCAAAACAGTTGCTGGCTGTTCTTAGCCAGTTGCAAAAAACGATGCTCGCTCTCTCTGCGGGCTTCCTCCAGTTGCTGTTGCCGTTCTTTAAGCTGGCGGGAGGCCGTGATATCGGTAACAAACCCTTCAAAATAGAGGGGCTCCCCCTGCTCGTTGTACAGGGTGCGGGCGTTTAAAGAAATCCAGATTTTTTTGCCGTCCTTGCGGCACACCTGCTGCTCGGCCTGCACGACCTGGCCTTCCTTCAGCATGCGCTGTACGAACTCAGATCGCTGCTCCGGGTCGCCGTAGATCTGAGAGCCGATATCGGAGACGTGGCGCATCAAATCTTCTGGGGATTCGTAGCCAAAAATATGGGCCAGAGCCGGGTTGGCCACTAGATATTTCCCTTCTGGAGTCGTTTGAAAAATACCTTCGACAGCGTTCTCGAAGATCTGTTGGTAGCGGGCGGCAGTGCTGCGGCTGTGCTGCAGTTGCGCCCGAAGTTCCGCGAGGGCTTTTTGCTGCTCCTGGGCCTGGAGCAGGATGTGTCGCAGGCTGAGGGCGATGAGGTTGATCTGTCCCCGTTCGGGGAGACTCAGTGGGCGAGGGCACTCCCCCAGCAGGTGAAGTGTCGCCAGCCACCTCCCGCCCTCATCCAGCAGGGGAAAAGCTTCATGAAAGGGCCAAGATTCGGGGGGGCTGAGCGGCTCGTTGCCAGGGATCCGCTGGGGGTCGCGGTAGAGGATCCCTTTTGTAGGCGAGTCGGGATCGGATCCCGGCTGGGCCAGTTCTAGATAGACCAAGGGGACGTTCAGCAGTTGCCCCAGCAATTGCAACAGCGGGTACAGCGCTGCAGCGGACTCCGTCTTCAGTTCAGTTTGAAGGGACGGCTCTTCCCTAGCGGCGGCCTGTCCGGCAACAAAACTGTTCACAGCGGATCTTGGTGACCTAGAAATGGGAGGCGACATGGGAAAAACTCGGCTGGGAAGTTAGCTCTACCCAGTCCATCACGATAGATGGGGGGCACCTGTTGAGTTGGTCTTCACAGGGCAAAAAGCAAAGGATCCCCGCTAGGTACGCCCGTTCCGCACCCACTATCTATACTTTAGCGATGCTCTGGAGAAACCTTAGTGAAACATGCTGCTGACGGAGCTGTCTTCGTGAATGCGCCAGATCGCCTCTCCCAGCACGTTCGCCACCGAGAGGACGGTCAAGCCTGGAAAATGCCGCTCTGGAGGAATGGGGATGGTGTTGGTGACGATCACCTCTTCAAACAGACCGCCCTGCAGGCGTTCGATGGCCGGATCGGAAAAGACAGGGTGGATGGCGCAGGCATAGACCGCCTTGGCTCCCGACTTGCGCAGCAGCTTCGCCCCTTCCGAGATGGTGCCTGCCGTGTCAATCATGTCATCTACGAGGATGGCGATTTTACCGCGCACATCGCCAATGAGGTTCATGACTTCCACGTCGTTGTGGGCCTGGCGACGCTTGTCAATGATGGCCAGCGGAGCTTCCTTGAGTTTTTTGGCAAAGGCACGTGCCCGCGCTACCCCTCCCACATCGGGAGAGACGACCACAATATCTTCGTCAAGTAGGCCTTTTTCTTTGAGGTAAGCCTGCAGTACCGGCTGGCCGTAGACGTGGTCGAGGGGAATGTCGAAGTAGCCCTGGATCTGGGCCGAGTGCAGATCCATGGCCAGCACCCGGTGTGCCCCTGCCTGGGTGATCATATTGGCCACCAGCTTGGCGGTAATGGCTTCCCGTCCGGCGGTTTTGCGGTCGGCGCGGGCGTAGCCGTAGTAGGGCAAGACGGCAGTGATCTGGCGGGCCGAGGCGCGGCGGCAGGCATCGATGATCACCAGCAGCTCCATCAGGTGATCGTTGACCGGGCGGCAGGTGGGCTGCACCAGGTAGACATCGGCGCCGCGAATCGACTCCTGGATTTGGATGTACAGCTCACCATCGGCAAAGCGCTTGCGCAGCATCGGGCCCAGATCCAGGCCCAAGTAACGGGCTACTTCCTGGGCTAGGGCTGGATTGGCGCTGCCTGAGAAGATTTTAAGGCGGTTACTATCTGAGATGGGTGGCAGGGGAGAAGGGCGAAGCAGAGGAGCAGGGCGAACCACAGATCGACGCTGAACTCGTCCGTAGCCAACGCCTGACGGCGAGCTGACGCTATCGTAGCACTGGCGCTTGCAACTTTAGCAACTGTATTCTTCGGGATTTTGGGTCTCGGAGGCAGGTTAGCATAAACGGGATGAAGGTGGAGCTGCTCCACATCCACAAGCACTTTGGGGCGGTACAGGCAAACCGCGATGTGTCTTTGCGGGTGGAGGCAGTCACGATGCACGGTCTGCTGGGGGAAATGGAGCCGGCAAAAGCACCTTGGTCAAGATCCTGAGCAGCTTTCTGCGCTGCGATCTAATGCGATCTAAGGAGAGATTTGGAATGAACTACCCCACCGCGTAGGCGGGTGGGGTTTCCTCACCCGCTTGGCAGCAGAGCTTTTGTCTCTTCTTCTGCC
>NZ_JANSIZ010000041.1:0-25438 GCF_047462315.1 Synechococcus sp. H60.2
CTGGCGCACCATGTGGGGCACCACCAACCCCACAAAGCCGATCAACCCCCCCATGCTGACGACTGCCGCCGCCAACAAAGCCGCCACCAAGCCGATGGTCACCCGCGTCCGCACCAACGGGATCCCCAAGCTCACCGCCATCTCTTCTCCTAGGCCCAGCAGGTTCAAAGCCCGCGCCTGCGCCCAGCCCAGCCCCAGCCCGACCAGGATATACACCCCAGCCACCCGCACCTCCGGCCAGCCCCGCCCGCTCAGGCTGCCGATCAACCACGTCAGGGCCACCTGGACCCGCTCATCGGCCAGGAGCAACAAAGCAGAGCTGATCGCCCCAAAGAGGGCGCTGACAGCCACTCCCGCCAGGATCAGCCGTTCCACCGCCAGCCCGGAGCGGGTGCGCGCCAGCCCATACACCAACACCGTAGTCAGCACGCCGCCCACCCAAGCTGCCAAGGGCACCCAAGCCGTCCACTCCCCCCAGGTGAGCAGCGCTACGGCCGCCAGGCCCGCCCCCGCCGAGATGCCCAGCAGGTAGGGATCCGCCAGCCCATTGCCCAACATCCCCTGCAACAGGGCCCCCGCCATCCCCAAGGCTGCCCCTAGCAACTGGGCCAAAAGCGCCCGCGGCAGCCGCAACTGCCAGACAATGGTCTGCCGGATCGGATCCCCTTGCCCCCACAGGGCCTGCCACAGCTCCGAAAAAGTTATGGGAACGGATCCCAAGGCAATTGAGATCCAAAGCAGCAAGAGGATGACACCCAGTAGCAAAACCATCAAGCCGACCGGCGAGCGGATCCGCCTGGCCTGCCCCCAGCGGGTCTCCGGGTCAACTCCTGATGACAGACGCTCTTGCTTGGCCAACATCGTAAACCTCTGGACTTTTAAGAGGGGGAGATCCCCAAGACAAGACAGCCCCAGCCGGCTCGCCAGCGCACCCAGACCCACCCCGGCGCAGCCCCAACCTGCCGAGCTTCTTAGCCTGTTGAGACTTAGATTCAATAAAAATGTAGCTGTCAGAATAACAGGCTTTCTTGGCTATTGCAAGTTAGTTTTAATAAGTCTTCGACCCCCTTTGAGCCAAGGGGAGATGGATCGGCACTCCCAGCCGCCTAGGCCGGCTTGTTCCCCGAAACCAAAGTCTGCCTTCACTGAGCTGCCCAAGGAGAGGGGGAAGATCCCCAATAAAATGGCCGAAGCCGGCTAGCTTGGGTTGGACAGAGCCGTCTTGAAGTATTGGCGCTATGACTTCCTCCGCTGCCCCTGAGCCCACTTGGGATGCCCTGCAGGTGGATCCCGCCCTGCTCACCCCCATGATGCAGCACTACGTAGAGCTAAAGCGGCAATACCCCCACGCCATCCTGCTCTACCGCCTGGGGGATTTCTACGAGATGTTTTTCCAGGACGCGCAACTGGTGTCGCGGGAGCTGGAGCTGGTGCTCACCGGGCGAGAGGCGGGGGCCATCGGGCGGGTGCCCATGTGCGGGATCCCTTACCACGCCTTTGACCGCTATGCCGCCCAGTTGGTGGCCAAAGGCTATGCCCTAGCCGTCTGCGACCAGATGGAGCCGGCGGATCAAGCCAAAGGCTTGGTGCGGCGGGAAGTGACGCGGGTGATCACCCCCGGCACGGTCATCGAGGAGGAGCTGCTGCAGGCGCGGCAAAACAACTACCTGGCGGCCATTGTCCGCCTGCGAGGCTCCAAGCAAACCGCCTGGGGCCTGGCCTACGCCGACATTTCCACCGGCGAGTTCTGGGTCTGCCAGAGTGAGGGGCAAGAGCAGCTAGAACAGGAGCTGGCCCGGCTGCAGCCGGCGGAGATCCTGCTGCCCACCGAGGAAGGGCTGGGCCTGGGCTTGATGCGGCCTGGAGATTCCCACGCTCCCCTAGGCCTACCCGGCCAGTACGCCTATACCCTGCGCCCGGCGGAGCCCTTTGAGCTGGCGGTGGCGCGGGACAACCTACTGCAGACCTATGGCCTGCGCTCCCTGGAGGGCTTGGGCTGCGAGGGGCTGCCCCTGGCCATTCGGGCGGCGGGGGGATTGCTCCACTATCTGGAAGAAACGCAAAAGAACCTGGTGCAGCCTTCTTCCCAGGGAGGCCATCCGCTCCTGCGCCCGCCCCGCACCTACCAGCTCACCGACTACCTAATATTGGATGCCCAAACCCGCCGCAACCTGGAGCTGACCCAGACCATCCGCGAGGGGGCCTTTGTCGGATCCCTGCTCTGGGTCTTGGATCACAGCCGCACCGCCATGGGCGGGCGCACCCTGCGCCGCTGGCTGCTGCAGCCTTTGCGGGATCCAGAGCAAATCCGCCTTCGCCAGGACACCATCCAGGAGCTGTTGGAAAACCCCTCCCTGCGCACCCGCCTGGGATCCCTTCTAGACTCTCTGTACGACCTGGAGCGCTTGGCCAACCGCGTCGCCTCCGGCACCGCCAACCCGCGCGAGCTGGTGGCCCTGGGCTCCTCCCTGAGCAAACTGCCCCAACTGGCCGAGCTGGTGGCCGAAGCCCAAACTCCCCTTCTGCAGAGCCTACAGCAGGTGGATCCCGCTCTGGTTGACCTGGGCCGGCGCATTGAGCACACCCTCTTGCCCTCCCCGCCCCCTGTGCTCACCGAAGGGGGGCTGATCCGGCCTGGGGTGGATACCGAGCTGGACAGGCTGCGGCAGCAGGTGGAGCAAGACCGCCAGTGGATTGCCCAGTTGGAGAAAACCGAGCGCGAGCGCACCGGCATCCCCACCCTCAAAGTCGGCTTCAACAAGGCCTTTGGCTACTACCTCAGCATCAGCCGCGCCAAGGCGCAGCAGGTGCCCAAGGAGTACATCCGCAAGCAGACGCTCACCAACGAAGAGCGCTTCATCACCCCTGAGCTTAAAGAAAAAGAGGCTCGCATCCTCACTGCCCAGACCGAGATCAACCAGCGGGAATACGAGCTGTTTGTGCAGTTGCGCCAGGAGGCGGGATCCCAAGCTGCCGCCATCCGCCAGGTGGCCCAGACCCTGGCCGCCGTCGATGCTCTGTTTGGCCTAGCCGAGGTGGCCGTGCAGCAGGGCTACACCCGCCCGGTGATTACTGCAGATCGCCGTTTAATCATCGAAGAGGGTCGCCACCCGGTGGTGGAGAAATCTTTGCCCCAGGGCCTGTTTGTCCCCAACTCGGTGCGGCTGGGATCCCCCCACGGCCCCGATCTCATCGTCCTCACTGGCCCCAACATGTCCGGCAAGTCCACCTACTTGCGCCAGATTGGGCTAATCCAGATCCTGGCCCAGATGGGCAGCTTTGTCCCGGCGCGGCGGGCGGAGTTGGGCCTGTGCGACCGCGTGTTTACCCGCATTGGCGCCGTGGATGATCTGGCCACAGGACAGTCCACCTTCATGGTGGAGATGAACGAGACGGCCAACATTCTCAACCACGCCGGCGAGCGATCCCTGGTGCTCTTGGACGAGATTGGCCGCGGCACCGCCACCTTCGACGGCCTCTCTATTGCCTGGGCCGTGGCCGAATACCTGGCCACCCAAGTGCGCGCCCGCACCATCTTTGCCACCCACTACCACGAGCTCAACCAACTGGAGACGCTGCTGCCCAACGTGGCCAACTTCCAGGTGGTGGTCAAAGAGCTGCCGGATCGCATCATCTTTTTGCACCAGGTGCAGCCGGGGGGAGCCGACCGCTCCTACGGCATCGAGGTAGGGCGCATGGCCGGCCTGCCCCAGCCGGTCATCGAGCGGGCCAAACAGGTGCTGGCTCTGGTGGAAAAACACAGCCGCATTGGCCTGGGCCTGCGCAACCAAGGGAAAAGCCACCCTTCTTCAAACAACCCCAAAAAACAGCCCAAGCAAGCATCCCATTCCAGCGGGATCCCCGACTGCGATGCCACAGCTGGGGATCAACTGTCCTTTTTCCCCAAAGAGCTCTAGGGCTACTCTCAACCTGGATCCCGTTCTTGCAGCCCCAAGGTAGTGGCCAGCACCTCCAGCTCCTCCCGCTGCCCCTCTACCCACAGCAGGGATCCGGGGGGCGGATCGGCCTCTTGCAACCTCAGGCGGAGCTGCTGCGGGCGGTGATTGCGCCGCCAGTAGTACCAGCCTGCCCAAGGAGAGACCAACAGCAGTGTCCAGGGCCAAACTCCCCAACCCGGCTCCAGCACCTGCAGCACCAAAGCCAGACAGGCCAGCCCCGCCCCCGCCAGCCCCGTCAAAAAAACGGCCAGTCCCACGCTAGGCCGCGCCTGACCCACAAAGGTGGCGATCCCCTCTGCATCGGCAGATTGCAAGCGATAGGCGCGCCCCTCCAGGTGCTCGCGAAGGAGGGATCCCATTTCCTCCAGGCTACGGCTGCTAGAATAGAGACGGGCTTCGAGGCGGTCTTTGCCAGAGGCTCGCAGGAAAAAGAAGAGGCCAATGGCCAGCAAGACCGTCAGCAGCAGCGTCGAAATTGTCTCTCCCTGCAGGGAAAAAGAGGTTGCTACTGCCGCGCGTGCCTGGGCGAGAGAGCCAAAGTTAACGAGCGGCGCAACTGCGATCGAGGCTCTCTCTCCTGACCAGAAAGAAGGGGAGTTGGCAAGAAAGTAGCTCATGAAATGCTAGTTTGCACGCCTGCTGGCCAGTTTAGACTACCGAGAGGGGTTGGCTGCCCCCCTCCAAAGAAAAACCAAGTTGCCACCTCTATCGCCTTGTAGCCCACCTGGGCAAGAATCCAAGGACAGTGCGCTTTTCAGCAAGGTCGGTGGCAGTTTAAGAGAAGGGGACTCTACGTCGGATCTAGTGACTCTCGCCTGGGAAGGGCAACTATAATTAAGTTATGATAAGACGATTGTGCTTTGCTGACTATTGTAACTTCCCCTCCCTAGGGTAGCTTCTTTATAGAAGGGCAGAGCTCTACAACGAGGCGTGAGGAGGGCAGTGCTTATCTCACTTGAGGGATGATAGCGCAAAGCAACGCCTCAGGGAGACACTGAACCCAGAGATTTCCTCATGGTCCTGCCCTTTTGGCTGACCTGTTTGCCTGCTTCTGTCGCTATCCAACAACGCCTTACATGTCTAACTACGAACCTGAGCTCAACGATATTTTGTTCGATGGCGATCTCCTCGATCCTGCTGAGGAAGCAGAGGTAGATCTGGCCGAGAGCGAGTTTGCAGAAGAGGAGCCAGCTCGCCGCTCCACCGATCTGGTGCGCCTTTATTTGCAGGAGATCGGTCGTGTTCCCCTCCTGGGTCGCGATGAGGAGGTGGCTCTGGCCCAAAGAGTCCAAGACTACATGAAGCTCTTGGATGTGCGCCTGCGCCTGCAGAAGGAGTTGGGACGGGATCCGACCCTCGCTGAATGGGCGGCCAGAGCCAACCAGTACCCTGAGTGGGCCAACCTCACTCCCGAAAAGCTGCAGCAGATCCAGCGAATTGGCAAGCGGGCCAAGGAGCACATGATCAAAGCCAACCTGCGCCTGGTGGTGTCGGTGGCGAAAAAATACCAAAATCGCGGCCTGGAGCTGCTGGATTTGATCCAGGAGGGCACGCTGGGCCTGGAGCGAGCGGTGGAGAAGTTTGACCCCAAGAAGGGCTATCGCTTCAGCACCTATGCCTACTGGTGGATCCGGCAGGGCATTACCCGGGCTATCGCCACCCAAAGCCGTACCATCCGCCTGCCCGTTCACATCACTGAGAAACTGAACAAGATCAAGAAAGCGCAGCGCAAGCTCTCCCAAGAAAAAGGCCGCACTCCCACCATCGAAGACATTGCCTCCGAGTTGGAGATGACTCCGCCCCAAGTACGAGAGCTGTTGGTACGGGTGCCGCGCTCGGTCTCTCTGGAAACTAAGGTGGGCAAAGACAAAGACACCGAACTGGGGGATCTGCTGGAAACCGACGACATCTCCCCCGAGGAGACGATGATGCGGGAGGCCCTGCATCGCGATCTGCAGCAGTTGCTGGCGGATCTCACCAGCCGCGAGCGGGATGTGATCCGCATGCGCTTTGGCTTGGGGGACGGGCGCACCTACTCGCTGGCGGAGATTGGCCGCGCCTTGGATCTGTCGCGGGAGCGGGTACGGCAAATCGAGGCCAAAGCCCTGCAAAAGCTGCGCCAGCCGAAGCGGCGCAACCGAGTTCGGGACTACCTCGAAGCCATCAGCTAGCCGGGCCTGCCTAGGATCTGGGTAGGGATCGCCGGCTGGCAATCTTGGGCAGGCGGGCCTGGAGCTGGACTGCCAGCCACTCCACTTCCGGGATCCGCAGATACAGGACCCCTGCTGCAAACAAGCTGAGGCCTAGGCCGGCGGCTAGACTAGCCCCCAGGACGGCAGTAAGCAGCGGGGATCCCAGGATCTCCTGGGAGCGCAGTTGTGTCCACAGCCAGGAACTGAGGCCCCCGGCCAAGGTGGTGATCCCCAGCAACGGCAGCAGGGCCTGTCCCATCTCCCGCCAAGGGATCCCCGGCAGGCGCTGGTGGAGGCGGATCCCTAGCCCAATCAGAGCCATCAGGTTAACGCCTGCCGTAGCTAGGGCAATGCCCGGTGCTCCAAAGGTGGGCAAAAACAGGAAGTCCAGCAGGGCGTTGAGGCCAATGGACAAGCCACTAATACGCAGCGGCGTAGCCCCATCCTCCAGGGCGTAAAAGATGCGCACCAGCACATCCCGCAGCAAGTAAAAACTTATCCCCAGACCATAGGCCCTCAGCAGGGCCGCCACCTCCTGGGTCACCTCCGGCGTAAAGCGCCCCCGCTGGTAGGCTATCTGGACGATGGGTTCAGCCAGGGCCACCAACAGCATCGCAAGGGGCAGGGTGAGGATGGCCGTAACCATCAGCCCTTGGCGGATGCGTTGGCGCAACTCCGACCAGCGGGATCCATCCCCTGCCAACTGGGCGTAGAGGGGCATCAGGGGCACCAGCACCATGTTGGAGAGGATCCCCAGGGGAGTTTGCACTAGGAGCTGGGCGTAGCCCAAGTTGCCAATGGTGCGATCCCCAGGCACGAAGGAGGCAAAAAAGAGATCCACGTAGACATTGATGTGGATCATGCCGGAGGAGACTACTGCCGGCAGCAGCAGCAGGCCCACCGCCCGCACCGGCGGGGATCCCCAGTCAAAGCGCAGCCGCAGCCGCCCCAGCCCCAGCCGCATCTGCAGAGGCACCTGCGCCAGCCACTGGGCAATGGCGCCGATGAGCACACCCCAGGCTAGTAAAGTGGGGATCCCTGTCCACCCCAACGTGACCAGGATCCCGATGACGGCCAGGCTGGAGATGAGGGGGCTGAGGGCGGGCAAGAGGTAGTGCTCGGCTGCATTGAGTGCCCCAAAGCCAATGCCAATCCAGCCCGAGAGCAGGGCCAGCGGCGCCATGATCCGCAGTTGCTGGGCGGCGAGGACATGCACTTCGGGGCTGGCCCCTGGGGCACTCAGGTGTACCACCCAGTCGGCTCCCCACCAGAGGCCCAAGGTCACCGCCAAAAGCAAGCAGCCCACCAGGGTAGAGATGGACTCTAGCCAGCGGGCTGGATCCTCTCTTCCCGGCTGCTGCTTTTTGAGCACGCTGACGATAGCGCTGTGGAAAGGTCCGTTGATCCCGCCCAGCAAGATCAACAAAAAACCAGGCAGGACGTAGGCTATGCTAAAGGCGCTGTACTCTGGCCCTGAGCCGTAGACTGCAGCAATTAAGGCCTGCCGGACAAACCCCATGCCCTTGCTAAGCAGCGTGGCCCCTGCCACCAGTCCTGCCACTGAGAGCAAGGAACGGGGTGGAGAAGACGCGGCGGAGCCCCCTGGGATCCCTTCCCGCCTGGCAGACTCCTCCATGTCCCTAGCTCCCCACCGCCGCTTTGGCAATGGACAACTGTCGGGATGCCCCAATCGGTTCCTTCGCAGGATTCACCCACAAGCTCACAGCTGCTACCCCCTCGCTTCGGCATAGGGCAGCACTATTATCCCGAATTCTCCGAACCTCGAGAGGGAGGGCGGGGACTTTCGTTAGTCAAGATAGAGCTCAGGCCAGCAGTTGTCGCTCCTGCTCCAGTTGCTGCAACAAATGCTCATCTCCGCGGGCCTGGGCAGAGCGGATGCGCTCCTGCAGCCGGCTCAGCAGATGCTGCCGATGGGTTTCTTTGACTAGGGTCATAAAGTCCTTGCGCAGGGAGATAACCTCGCTCGCTGCCTTCACCTCCGGATTGAGGACAAGGCCTCGATACGTCAAGACAAAAGACTGCGGCAGCGCCACAGCCGCCAATTGAGCTGGCCAGCTCCACGCCAAGCCCCGGTACTGCGCTGGCACCTCCTGCCGCTGGCAGGTTGCGGAGACAGAAGGGACAAAGGGGTGGGCAATGCCCCGGTAGGTCAGTTGCATAGGAAGACTCCCCCACATGAACTGCGGCGAAATAAAGGGGCGCCCCTGCACCGGCCTCTCAGAAGCCGTTAGACAACAGCTCCTGCTTCCTGGATGCGGCTCAGGGGGTAAAACCCAACTTTATTCTGTATCAGCTTTAACAAAATAAGCCCTTAGGTGTCAACTTTAGGTCGAGGTCGCCTTCCCAGCTCTACCTCTCCCTGCCCAGAGGGTTAGAGCAGCTCGTCGATTAGCCATAGCACCTGCTGTAGGTCAGTGCTAGCCTCTTTCCCACATCTAAGGTTTATCTCCACCAACTGCTTGAGGGCGAGCAGCTTGATGTTGGCCTCGACCGCTGCCGCTGCCATGGCTTGGGCCGCTGGCAGGTAGCCACTAGCCCCCAAATCGAGAAGGGCAGCCCGCCGCAGATGAATGTTGGGGTGATCCAACGCCGACAGTAGCGGCTGGACAAAAGTGGGATCCCCTGTCAGGCGGTAACAGGCCCGTGCTGCCGCCCACTGTAGGCGCATCGAGGGGTGCTCCAGATAGGGGCGGATCTGCCCCAGGGCAGCAGCCACCTTCAGATGTCCAAGAGCCTCAATCAAAGCCTCCAAGGCGGCAGGCGCTTCTGTCTGCAAACCTTGCTCTACCCAGCGCAGCCCTTCGAGCAAAGCGGTTCCCAGCTCTCCAGCTTGCCTGGGATCCTGGTCAAGGTTATTGGCCAGGGCAATCTCCACCAGCGCCTGGGCGGCTGCCGCCACCACTTGGCCATCGGAGCAGCGCAAAGCCTCTTTCAGGGCCGGGATCCCAGCAGGGGAGGCCACCTTACCCAGGGCACGGGCGGCGTTGCGCCGCAGCGGATATCCCCCCTGCGTGGTGCGATCCGTCTCATCGGCCAAGGCTTCGATCAGGGCTGGGATCCCTTCCACAACCCGCATGCGCCCCAGCCACCACGCCGCATAGTAGCGCTCCCCCGGATCCCCGTGGCGCAGCTTGGCGATCTGGCCGGCTGGGGTGAGATCGGCGGCTGGAGGGGGATCTGGAGGAACAGCCGTGGTCATAGCATCAACAGGCCAGAGCGCCTCCAGAGGCCTCAAGCGCTGCGGACGCTGACGATCTTGGCGCCCGACTTGAGCAGCCGCTGCATCGTCGCCGAGAGCTGATCGGCAGAAACGAAGATCTGCTGGTTGGATTTGCGCACCCGGCTGGAGGTGGCCAGGGCCGAGGGCGGGTTAAGCAGCCGCGTCACCTCAATGCAGAACATGCGGTCGGACTGGCCCGTTGGCGGCCCCAAGTGTTTGGTAATGGGGCTGGGGGGCAGCAGCCCCCGCACCCCGATGCGGCGGATGGCCGGAGTAAAGCCGGTGGCCAGGGGCATCATCAAGCGCGGCCTGCGCCCCTGGGAACGGTCGTTGTTGGCGTAGCCTCCGTAGAGGGCAAAGAGGTTGGTGAAGTCGCGGGTGGTATGAGCCTTGCGGTATTCAAACCCGCGCGGATAGGGGACGATGTTGTCGCCAAACGCTTCCAGGTATTCTGGGCTATCGATATAGGAGTCGATCTCCGCGCTGTGGCCCCCCGTGTGGTAAATGTCCAGGTGTCGGGCAATATCCTTGGGGCTGGTGGGAGCCCGCCCCAGCAGGTGCTTGAAGTTGAGCTCGATGGCGCGGGTCTGGGAGTTAGGGTACAAAAACCGCCTCTTATAAGCTTCGGACTTGGCGATTAAGCGCACAAACTCCCGCACCGTCAGGCTACCTTGGCGTAGCAACGATTCTGCACTGGCCAGCTCCTTCCTGTCTGCCCCAAACAGGTGATCGTTGCCCAGCACCTGGCGATAGATGGCCCGCAGGATCGCATTGAGCTGATCCTGGCTGGCATTAGGGCGCAATTCCAAGGGAGTCGTCTCTGTAATGCCCCGGATCCCCATTCGGCTTGCCGCTGTGATTCCACTCATGCTAATTCCTCATGATGAAACTGGCTGGATTAACTTTGAAAAAAGCTTGAAAAGGCTGCTTTGGCTCACCTCTCAACTCAACAACCCTCAGCAGCACAAATATGGGGTTGAAGCAAGAGCAACAGTGGCGCTTTCCCCTCTGGGAGAGAGATCCTTAGACCCAACCGGCCAAAGGGATCCCTTTCTCGCCACCGTTGCCCCTGATAACCTTTCTTCGCCATCCCCCTCAAGCGCCGGGCTGGCCACCTTTTTGGGGGATCCCAAGCTGCAGAACCTAGCTGAGCGCGTTGATGGCGTAGTCGATGTAGGTGTTGGCTTCGGTGGCCGCTTGCCCTGTCAGGCCATGGTTGGCTTTGATGTAGCGTAGCGCTTCGATAAACCAACTGGGGGAGAGTTCAAAAGCGGCGTTGATCTCGCGGATCCCGGCCAACTGGTACTCATCCAGCGGGCCAGTGCCACCGGCTACCAAGCAGTAGGTGATGTAGCGCAGGTAGTGGCGCACGTCACGGGCGCACTTGTCTTTGCCCGCTTGGGTGTGGCATTGTCCGCCGGGCTGAGTGGTATAGGGGAACTTGGCATAGACGGCCTCGGTGGCGCCGCGCACCAGCTCTTCGGCACGGCTGCTCAGGACTCGGGCAGCTTCCATGCTGGCGGCAGCCCGCTGAAAACGGCCGTTGATGGCCTGCAACTCGCTGTTGCTCAGATAGCGCCCCTGGCTATCGGCGGTGGCAATGGCATCGACAATAGGGGTTTGCATGATTCAAAACGCTCCTTTACTTAAGCTCAACGCAAAAATCAGGGCAACCAACACTGCAAAAGAGGCTCAATTGCAAAATGACTGCAAAAAAGGTCGTTTTTTCAGGGATCCCAGGCCAACCCGAGTTGAACTCCGCGGCGGCCTTCACCAGAGGATCCGGGTGTTTCAGATGAAGCAATGGAGATTCCGGCCTATCAGACCACCGCAGCAGCAGCGCGATCGAAGTAAGACTCGATTTCGGCAATCAAAGCGCTGCAATCACCCCGGGTGATGCCGTTGGGATCGTTCACCACCGCCACCGCAGCTTTTTTCATTTTTTGAATGCCGTTGGCCACAGAGCTACCAGGGGTGCCCAGCGCCTGATAGGTTTCCCGCAAGCCGTTCAAGCAGCGCTCGTCCAGCACGCTGGGGTCAGCGGCTGCCACAGCATAGGTGATGTAGCGGAGAATGATATCCATATCCCGCATACAGGCGGCCACATTGCGGCTGGGGTAGGCAGGGCCGCCGGGAGCGTTCAAATTGGGCTCCTCGGCAAACAACTGACGGATGGCATCGGTCACGATTTTAGAAGCGTTGCTGGTGAGGCGGTTCACGGCATCCAAGCGCTTGTTCCCCTCGGCAATCACCTGCTGCAGAGCCGCAAACTCGTTTTCTCCCAAGAAAGCACCTTTGGAGTCAGCTTGCGCAACAACTTTGCCAAATACATCGTTCATGGCTTTAAATCTCCTAGCGAAAGCAAAAGAGGTTATGAATCAGCACTCCCTGCTGCGGAAGTGAGAGCTCCCGCCAGCCAGGAAGGCAGCAATGCCCCGATCCCCGATGCCGACCGGCGCTGTTGGCACAGCTCTTTGTCCCAACAGACCTGCCGACGGGATCAAAGCCCGTAGAAACAAGATGGGCAAGCTAATCCCCGACCCACCTCCAGTCAAACGGCTCCACAGGCGAAGCCGCTTGCCAACACATGCTGAGGGATCCCGCTTGTAAAGATCCTCCCCTGCTGACAACCTGAACTGGACAGATGAGGAAAAGCTGGCTCGCCTTGTTTCCAGTCTTTTTCTATCGCGAGGACGGGAAGCGATTGAATCAAAAAATGTAAAGGGGCTTTACCTGCCGCAAAAAGTCTTGGATCCTCATCCAGACCGGCAATCTCAGTCTTTTCGCTCCACCCTTCAGGGCCTTAATTTTTACAGAAAAGAACATTACTTCATACAGCTTTACGAGATACATAGTAATGTCAACCGCGATTGTGGCTTTGAGATCCAGGACAGGCCCGCTTCTGTATCCGTGCAAACCTTTTCATAAAAGATACATAATTTAACATTTACGGAACTTCCTCGGCAGAGCAGAGGTTGGGGAAAATCTGAGCAGGTTGTCGTTGACCGCCTGGGATTTTCGGTATAAGTCCCTACGGAATTCCTGGATGCGTGGTTATGTCGAACTGGTCGGAGTCCACCTCTTCCCCCGAGCTGTTGCAGATGGCGCGTTGGCTGGCGGGAGACTTCAGCAACCAAGAGCAAGCCTGGGAGAACCCACCTTTTTTTGCCTCGATCCGGGTGGCCTATCGTCCCTTGCCAACTGCTGTGCTGGGGGGGATTGGCTTCTATGTGGAACAGGCCTACAGCGGCCATTTGGAGGAGCCCTATCGTCAGGCAGTGGTGGAACTCACCCAAGTAGGGGACGGGATCGTGATTCGCAACTACCGTCCTCTGCAGCCGCAGCGGTGGCGGGGGTGTGCTCGCGAGAAAGCGGAGCAACTTAGCCAACTGAGCGCTGCCGATCTGGCCTACCTGCCGGGGTGTGATGTGCAGGTGAAGAGGCAGGGATCCCTCTTTGTCGGCGTGACAGAGCCGGGTTGCCGCTGTTGTGTGGTGCGCAACGGCCAAACCACCTATTTGCAGACCACCTTGCACCTGAGCGAGAGCGAGTTTTGCAGCCACGATCGCGGCATAGATCCGGTTACCCACCGCCAGGTGTGGGGAGCTTTGGCCGGCCCTTTTCGCTTTCGCAAGGTTGTCGATTGGCAGGTGGAGCTGCTGCAGTAGGTGGGAAGAGGATCCCTGGCCAATCTCGGCGCCGTGGGCGAAAGATGATACTTTTGGAGGAAGCAACTGCGGCCCGCCACCTGTCCGAACAGGGATCCTTTCTGCTGGCTGCTCGGCAACGCTGACGCGAATGTGCGAATGAACTATCCCCATGCAAGACGAACAAGACACGCTTCGCCAACAGCTTCTCGCCCTCCAAGATGAGGCGCTTGCCCAGGTGGCGCAGGCTGCCGATCTGGAGGCCTTGGAGCAGATCCGCATCGACTATCTGGGCAAAAAGGGGAAGCTCTCGAAGATCTTGGGGGGCATGGGGAAGCTGCCCCCGGAAGAACGGCCTGCCATTGGCGCTTTGGCCAACACCTTCAAAGAGGCCCTACAATCCAGCCTGGATGAGCGCAAACGGGCCTTGGCCGAAGCCCAGCTCCAGGCCCGCCTGGAGGCGGAGCGGCTGGATGTCACCATGCCGGGGCCGCGCCGGCCCTTGGGGCGGATCCACCCTTTGCAGGCCACCATCGACCGCATGCTCGATATCTTTGTGGGGATGGGCTACACGGTGGTTCATGGCCCGGAGATCGAGACAGAGTACTACAACTTCGAGGCCCTCAACACCCCCGCTGACCACCCGGCGCGGGACATGCAGGATACCCTCTACCTAGAAAAGGGTTATCTGATGCGCACCCAAACCTCTTCGGTCCAGGTGCGGTATATGGAGCAACACCAGCCGCCCCTGCGCATTGTGCATGCCGGGCGAGTGATGCGCCGCGATACCGTCGATGCCACCCACTCTGCCGTGTTTCACCAGATGGAAATTTTGGCGGTGGGCGAGAACCTCACCTTTTGCGACCTGAAGGGCACCCTCAAGGAGTTTGTCACTCGCCTGTTGGGCCAGCGAGAAACCCGCTTCCGGCCCAGCTATTTTCCTTTCACGGAGCCTTCTGCCGAGATGGATGTGCGTTTTGGCTCCAAGTGGCTGGAAATTTTTGGCTGTGGCATGGTGGATCCCAATGTGTTTCAGGCGGTCGGCTATGACCCGGAGCGCTACACCGGCTTTGCAGCAGGGATCGGCGTCGAGCGGGTGGCCATGCTTCTACACGGCATTCAAGATATCCGCCTGTTCTACAGCAGCGACCTGCGCTTTTTGTCGCAATTTTAGGTCAGGAAAAGGTGCGTTTGTAAACCAACTGCAGGTGCTCCAGCTCGTCTTTGCGATTGGCACGGCGCAAAAGGCGCATTTGTTCTTCGAGAACTTGGCGGGCTTCGTTGCGGCTAATCGGGTCAAAAACCAATTCTTCCAGAGCAGATGGATCGGCGTTGTGATCGGGGGGCTTGAAGTAAACCCGAAAAAACAGCCTTTGGGCATAAAGGGTGGTGAAGATGGCCTGACTTTCGTCAACCCGACACAGGCTGTAGAGCAAACCAAATGTAGGGTGATTCAGATACAGCTCATTCATGACCAATAGCGTATCACTCTTGGTGGAGAAGAGGGGCTTTCCTTCTTGTTCGCTGGCCGAGAAAGTTGCTGAAATGATTTTGCTCCGGCTCTTGAGACCAAGAGCGCAAATCATAGGTTCCACCCAGCCTGATTTTGGCTTTTGCGACTGGATTCAAGATTAACAAAGCTTTTAGACACAGGTCGGGCTGCTATCGCCGCTGCTGTTCCTGCGCCTTTTTCTTCATGTCATCCAATTCCTTATCTACCGCTAGTCGCATCTCCAGCCGACGAAATTCTTCCTCCAATTTATCCTCTTCAAACAGGCTGCCCCAGCGGTTGAACTGCGGATCCGGCTCGCCAGCCTTCTGGGCTTGGGCGGCTTTGACTTCTTGCAGCTTGGTTTTCACCTCTTGGCGGCGCTGGGCAATTTGCGGTAGCAGAGCTTCCAGTTGCTGGATTTTCTCCTCCAGAGCCTTGCCTTGGCCAAACACCCGACTCCCTTTCTCCAAAAGCTCGGCTTCCCGTCGGCGTGCCCCTTCGGCCAGATCGGGGCGATTGGCCCGCTCGGCCTTCTCGATGCGAAAGTGCCAGGTCTTGATCTCCTCGCCCAACTCGGAGAGAGCTTCGCTGAGGGCCTGCTTCTGAGCGCGGCTTTCCTGCAACAGCCGCAGAGTATCCGCTTCCTGCTGGCGCAACTGCTCATCAAGAGCCTGCAGCTCGATCTCGGGGTGGGCCCTAAGAAATTCCTCCAGGCGGGTTTCCAAAAATCGGATGATATCTTCGATGAATTTCATGGGCCGATCCTCGTTGGCCGAGCGCTCAGTTAGCTGCGTTTAGACTAGCGCAAGCCAGCCCCTTGCGGTGAGATCCCCAGATCCTGGATCCCTGTCTGCCTCAAGCCAACAAACGCCCGTCTCCAAGTCGGATAATGCGCTGGGCGGCTTGGGCCACTTCCAGGTCATGGGTAACCACGACAAGAGTAATGCCCTGGCGGTGGAGCTCGGCAAAAAGGTTGAGCACTTCCTGGCTGGTGTGGCTGTCTAGGGCGCCGGTGGGCTCATCAGCCAACAACAGTTGCGGTCGGTTGACGATGGCCCGGGCAATGGCCACCCGCTGTTGCTGGCCGCCGGAGAGCTGGGCTGGGCGCTGGTGCAGCTTGCTCCCCAAGCCCACCTGTTCTAAAGCTTGCTTGGCCCGCCGGCGCTGTTCTGGCTCCGGGATCCCGGCATAGGCCAAGGGGAGCATGACGTTTTCCAGTGCTGTCAGAACAGGCAGCAGATGAAACTGCTGGAAGACAAAGCCGATCTTTTGGTTGCGAATCCGGGCTAGCTCCCGATCCGTCAGAGTGGAAACCTCCACGCCGTCCAGCCAGTAGCGCCCTGAGCTGGGCCGATCCAAACAGCCCATGAGGTTCATCAGGGTGGACTTGCCGGAGCCAGAGGGCCCCATGATAGCACAGTGCTCCCCGGCCTCGATCACCAAGTCAATATCGTAGAGGGCCTGAAAGCTGCCTTCCGGCAGCGGATAGATCTTGTTCACCCCGACCATCCGCACCACGGGCGGGCGAGGCGAGGCCAAGGCGGCAGGGCGCTCCAGGGATCCCACGGGCCCCTGGTGACGATCTGCCCAGGGTTGTTGCTCAAGCATGGTTGACACCGCGACTGGCCCCATTCTAGCGAGCCTTTGGGCGGCACCTGCCCTGGTCCCTAGCCGGAAGAGCGGATCTCCTGCGGTTGGTGGTAGGGGCAGCTTCCTTGGGGATCCACCCGGAGACGGTAGAGGGGGGAGCGCTCCTGGTCGCAGCGAAGAACTTGGGTGTGGGCTGTCAAGATCTGGCGGGCAAAGCGGCAGTTCTGGCACCTCATGCCCCCGGCAGCGAAGACAGGGGCGGGTTTGGGGCGCGGCACGATGCCGGTGGCGGGGGCGGACTCTGCCGGGCGGATCAGCTCTCGCGGCGAAAGGCCGCGCAGCACCAGTTCAGATCCCTGCCAGCGGGCTTCCACCAGGCCGGTATCGGCCCAAGCGGCCCAACGGGGATCCTGGGCAATCTGAGGGGGCAGACGCACCTGCACACCAGCCAAGGCCCGGGGCGAGCCCTGTTCCTGCCAGATCTCTTCCACCTCCCCCTCGTAGCGCAAGGTGGGATCCCTGGGAGATTCTGACGGCTTGACTTGGGTTTGCAGGCGCCCGTCGGGTAACTCCAGCCAATGGCCGGGTTGAGGGCAGTGAACATGGTAACGGTTGCACAGCTCCGGCAGATCCGCCAGATCCTGCACCTGCTGGGGGCTGGCGTGCACCAAAACCACATGTTGGGGGCGAAAGGTGTGGACGATCTGGGTCAGATGCCCAACATCGTTGTGGCTGTGCCAGGCCAACCACTCCACCCCAATGCGGGAGCGCAGTGGCGCTGGCCATTGGTCAAAGGGGGTGGCCAACTCCACTTCCGGCAGCCGCACTAGCAAGCAGGAGCGCTGCGGTTGGGCCAGCAAGCGCGACCAGATGGGCTCCCAGGCTTCGGGCCCGGCGTCGGCATCGCACAGCAATAGGCCCTGGGGCAAGGGATCCACCTCCGTAAGGGGCTGCACCCGCGGCTGCAGGCGGTCTTCCCAGAACAAGGGCTGATAGGTGGCGAAATTGCGCACTGGCTCTGGCAGGTAGGGGAGCAAGCGTTCGTAGAGATCGCAGCCTGCGGCTAGCCCTGGCGCCACCCACACTGTCAGCTCTTGGGAAGCCTGGGTAAAGCGGTGGTGGGCTTTGAGGAGGAAAATCAACTCCTGGCCCAGCCCCAATACCGGCAGCGGAAACAGCACTGTCTGTCCTGCTGCCAAGGCGCTGATCAGGCGCTCCACCAGGCGGTTTTCCAGATGGCGACGGGGTGGATGGCGAGCGGATCCCAGCGAGGCTTCGATGAGCAGCACGTCCGGCTGCCAATGGCGCAAAGCGGCGAGATCCAAGCCGGGAGCAAAACGGGTAGAGGCCAGGGAACAGTCGCCGGTGTACACGCAGGTTTGGGCGGGGGCGGCTTGGGTGTTTTGCAACAGTGTCGTCGCCGCCCCCGGCAGGTGCCCGGCTGTGAAAAAGGTGAGCATCAGATGGGGCAAGATCTCCCGTGCCTGGCCAAAGGGCAGTGCCCGAAAGGGAGGAAAGCGAATTTCCCGGTCGTAGCCCGGCCAAACGCCCCGCTCCCACAGGCCGCTGGCCAAGTGGGCGGTCAGGGGGGTGGCATAGATAGGCACCTGCGGGTAGCGACGATAAAAGGCGGGCAGCCCCTGCAGGTGGTCAAAGTGAGCATGGCTGCAGATTACTGCATCCGGGATCCCTGGCAAGGCTTTGAGGAGAGCGGGAGCAGGCAAGCCACAATCGAGAAGCAAGCGGTGGGATCCCATCTCCAGCCAGTAGGCACACCCCTGCTGCCGGGGATCCGTACCCAGGGGGATTAGTCGAAGGGGAGATCTCTCTGACTCCACAGATGTGTTGTTTTTAACTAGAAGACCACGCTCAATCCTGCAAACCACAAGGGCGGCTCGGACGGAGATCGCCCCTCTCCCCGGTACACCTCCCGGAAAAGCAAGGGCAACCTATGCCGATCCTGCTATCCTATCCTTCTTCCAGCATAGCTGTTGCCCACTGTACGCCGGGGCAGCCGGCAATTTTCTCTATGCTCTCCATGCAACAGCGGGATGATAGGGGAATTTGGCTTTGCCATGTGCCTGGCTTGGCAGCCCTAGGAGTTGGGGAGCGCATCTGTTGTTTCTTCCGGCGCCGGGTTGTGGCTACGCAAGGCAAAGCCGGCAAAATCGTGATCGTCCGGGCGCACCGTTAGAACCATCAAGTTGTAGAAGGCCCAGACTAGGCCAAACAGCAGCTCTAGCCAGGTTGGATCCCAGTTGCCAGCAAAGCGCAGGGCTCCCACCCCCATTGCTGCTAGTGTCAGCACAATGGCCAATGCCTGCGGGCCGAGAGAGAGTTGGGACGGCTGTTCGGGATAGGGGGGCACCCCCCGCAACGCCTGCACCAACGCCTGAATGGACTGGAAAAACTGGCTACCTGTCTGTCGTTCTGACTGCCACGCAGCCCCCCACAGAGAGGGAGGAAAAGCCAACAGCCAGGTGAGCCGCCCTAGAAGGGCGTAGGGCAAAAACCAGGCAAAAAAGACCCTATCAAAGGCCGGCACCGGCATCCAGCCCGTGCAGAGAAAGAGGATCGGCACCGCCAAATAGGCCAGCTCTGCCACGCCGCCAGCAGCCCAGAGGGCCAGCCACAGGTACTGAAAGCGCTGCTGCTGCGTAGTTGGCTTGCCCCAGAAGGGATTTTCCCGCAAGGCCGAAAAAATCGCCAGCAGAGCCACGCGGCGGTTGCGCAGGGGCAACAAAACGCCGGTGACCTGGGCCTGGCGCACCAGGTGGGACTGCCAGCCGCGGCAGTGCATCTGACACCCCAACTGCACAGGGCGGCGAATGTCAATTTGCGGGATCCCCTCCAAAGCCGCCCGCCGAATGAGACAGCCGGATCCCAGCAGCGGTGCCGCCTGGTAGCCTTGGGATCCCACCGCCAAAAGCTGCTGTAGGGGGTGAACGGCCTGGGGCCGGCCCAGGGTGCGCAGCATCGCCTGCACAAAGCCGGTGGCATTGGCGATGGGAGCCCGCTCCGGTGAGTCATAAAACAGGGGCAACGTCTGCCACAAAAAATCCGGCTCGACAAAATGGCCCGGCTGCAACAGCAGCAGATATTCTCCCTGGATCTGGCCGGATCCCAGCAGGTAGGCTAGGGGATCGGTCGTGGGGGTGGGGCAAGGCCAGTACTCGCAGGGGATGGCCTGTGCCACCTTGGCCATCTCTCCGTCTTCCACCCGATCCACAATATGGACAAACAGTCGCTCCCAGGGGTAGTCCAGGCGCAGAGCCGAGAGCACCGTCTGCCGGGTCGCTTCCAGAGAATCCCGCTGGCGCATCACCAGCACATCCACCCGCGGCAGTTGAAAAAACGACCGCCGCAGCACCTCTGGCCCTGGCACCGCCTTTTGCCTCACCTGGGAATAGCGGCTGAGGATAAAGCCCACCGCCGCCAGCCAAACGTACAGCTCCGCCCCCCAAAACACAAGGGATCCCAGGCCTGTCAGCCCCTCGGTGATGCGCCAGTAAAGGTACGCCACCCCAGCGATAAGGTGGAGCAACCCCACTCCCCGAAACAAAGACATCCGCATAGCCGCAGATCTCACAGGCGCTCCACACAGTGCTGGGCATTGGGCCGGACCCAGATCTGCCCCCTTTGCCCACAGACAGGCCAGGGGATGTGACAAATTGAGCTATCTTGGGCAGTCGCCCGGCCAGAACAGGTCAAGTCGCTGCCTATTGGGCAGCCGTCTCAACCGGGTAGACACTCACCTTTTTCCGCCACTTGCCGTAGCGCTCAAAGGTGACAATGCCGGTGGCTACCGCAAACAAAGTGTCATCGCCGCCGATGCGCACGTTCACCCCTGGGTGAAACTTGGTGCCCCGCTGTCTCACCAGGATGTAGCCGGGATGCACCAGCTCGCCGCCAAAGCACTTCACCCCCAGCCGCTTGGCATTGGAGTCGCGGCCGTTGCGGGTGCTGCCGGTCCCTTTCTTGTGAGCCATAATGCCTCCTGTGCAAGTGTGTCGTCGCCGAAGATAAGTTGGGATCCTAAAGTTTAGGGCCTATTCCTCCGCCTCGGGGATCCCGGCTGCAGCAGTTGCCGTTTCAGAAGTGGATGGCGAGGCAGCCTGAGCGGCGGCCAGGGGCGTCCCGTTGAGTTCGATGGACTCGATCAGCACACGGGTGAGCATCTGCCGGTGTCCCCTTTTCTTGCGGGTCTTTTTCTTCGGCCTCATTTTGTAGACGAGGATCTTGGCGCTACGGCGGTGCTGCAGAACCCGCGCCCTGACCACGGCCTCGGCAATATAGGGACGGCCCAGGGTTACCTGTCCCTCATGGTTAATCAACAACACCTGGGACAGGGTCAAAGGGCTGTTCTCTTCTATGCCGGGCAGGCGATCGATGTCGTAAAAGCGCCCCGGCTCTACCCAAAGCTGCTTGCCACTGGTTTCCACAATCGCGTAGGTCATGCCTTTTCCTTGCCGTACAGGTGCCCCTGCGGGTCTTGAAACCTGATCCGAGCATTGACAGCGATTTTTAATGCTAGCGGAAAAACCTGCCTCCTGTCAGCTAGGGCTATTCCCTCACCCCCATCCCCTCTCCCAAAGGGAGAGGGGAGTTGGAGCATCACTCGGTTAGCTTCTCCCAGGCGGCCTGAAGGGCAGCTTGCATGCGCTGGGCGGCGCGGCTGAGGCGCTGTTGCCAGGTTGTCCATTTTTGCTGCAAAAACTCTGCCGCCTCATCCAGCAGGGAAAGGTCAAACTTGCCCCCTTTGGCCAGCTCGTCTCGCACCTGCTTGACCTTGACACGCACCACCTCCGGCGGATCCTGGGGGCCGACCAGGGCTTTGAGGCGATCCCCCATGCGCTGGATGAGCTGCTTGACTTGGCGGGATTTTTCGCTCCAAAAGTTCTTTAGGCCCTCAGTCTCCGATTTGAGGCGCTGGGGAGCATCTTCCTTGACCACCACCGCGTCCACGTCGATCGCCTCTACATCCTCAGGTAAGAGGACGGCGCGCCCTCCCCAGGGCTCAGCAATGCTGCCCCCCAGGATGTAAGCAGCAATGGATCCGGTCTCCCAGTCGAAGACAAAATCCTCAATCCAACCCACCGGCTGATCCCCAATGCGCACTGTGCGCCGGTAGAGGGAGCTGAGGGGCGTTGCCGGGGTGGCAAAGACGGCGGAGTAGGTCAGCAGCGCGTCCGGCCCGATGAGTGAGATCTGCTCCAGGGGAGTGTAGCCCTGCTGGCTGGTGAAGTAGCAGACCCGTCCCTGGGGATCGACCCAGATTTCTTCGACGGTGCCCAGGGCCGTGGCGGTGCTGCCATCCAGGGCCAGCAGGCCCACCACTTGGCTGCGTCGGACGACTTGTTCCATAGAGAAATTCTCCTGACTTGCGGGATTCAAGGGGGATGGAGGCTTGGGTTGCTTAGCCTCCGCGGTAGTAGTGTAGCTGCGCCCTAAGGCGGGCAATCTCCTGGGCCATGTCCAAGACCATCGCTGCCCCAACCCAGTTGAGGCCCAAGTCGCGATGCAGACGGATCATCTGCACCAGGCGCCGCAGTTGCTGGGGGGTGAGGTAGCTGCTTTCGGCTTCCACCAAACCCTGAGCCAGCAGCCACTCCAAGAGGTGGGGCGGGATCCCAGCTACTTCGCTGGCCTGCTCAAAGGTATAGAGCCGTTCTTCCACCCGCACAATGGCCAAGCTCATAGCCTCACCTCCTGCAAGTAGGCGCGGGGATCCCAGCTCCGATTTTGCCGCAGTTTCTCGTAGAGATCCCGCTCAGTGGGGGAGAGGGATTTGGGCGTGACAACCTTTAGCCGCACCAGCAGGTCACCTCGCTGCCCTTGGGGATCCCGCCAGCCTTGGCCGCGCAGCCGCAGGGTTTGGCCGCTATCGACGCCGGCAGGGATCTTCAGTTGCACCCGACCGGTGGGGGTGGGCACTTCCGCCGTGCCGCCCAAAACTGCCTCATCGGGCGTGATGGGCAGCTCGCAGAGCAGGTTGTCGCCGTCAAAGCGGAAGAAGGGGTGGGGAGGCAGCTCCAGGGTGAGGTAGAGATCCCCCCTCGGCCCGCCAAAGGGGCTATATTGGCCTTTGCCCTTGACGCGGATGCGACTGCCCGGTTTGGCGCCGGGAGGAATGCGGATGGTGAGGGTTTCGCCATCCACGCTCAGCCGCTTTTGGGTGCCGTGGAAGGCTTCTGCCCAGGTGAGGCCTAGCGTGGCTTCTACGTCTTGCCCTGGCAGATCCACCGAGACAAACGGCCCAAACCCGGTGGTGAAACCCTGGAAGCCGCCGCGGCGGGATCCCATGCGGCCCAGCAGCTCGTTGATAAAGTCCTCGAAGGTGGCGTACTGGGCAAATCCCTCCATGCCCGGCCCTGCTGCGGCACCGCTGCCCACCCGTTGCCAGTACTGGCCAAACTGGTCGTAGCGCCGCCGCTTGTCCGGATCCGAGAGCACCTCGTAGGCTTCGTTGATCTCCTTGAAGCGCTCCTCGGCTGCCTTGTTGCCGGGGTTAACGTCGGGGTGATACTGGCGAGCCAGCTTGCGATAGGCGCGCTTGATCTCCTCTAAAGAAGCATCTCGGCTGACGCCCAGGATCTGGTAGTAGTCCTTGAAATCGCTCGCAGCCATAAGCTCACCCCTACGAAATCAGGTTAAGGCTTTTCAGGATACTTCTCAGAATGTAAGGTGGGTATTGAAGAGACGGAGCCACGGCGGGGCAGTTGGCTCTGCCCCTGCTGTTGAGAAGCTATCTGGGCTAGGGCTTGCGCCTGGAAAAGATTCCCTTGTCGTCCCTTGTGAAAACTTGTTTAACCTTTTCCCAAGCCTTGAGCAGGGCCTGGGTGACAGGGTTGCCCTCTGCCTTGGCCTGGTTATAGGCTTCCACAAAGGTTTGCTGGGCTTCTTCTGAGAGATCGGCGCGGATTTCTGGGGAGATGGTCTCCGGCGTCAGGTTGCCTTCTGGCTCACTAGGCAAGTTCAAGTCGGCAGTGGCCACCTCTTCGCCGCCGGCACTTTGCAACAGCAAGTAGATTTCGCCGGCTTTTTCCTCCGGCA
Source organism: Synechococcus sp. H60.2 (assembly GCF_047462315.1). NCBI lineage: Bacteria > Bacillati > Cyanobacteriota > Cyanophyceae > Synechococcales > Synechococcaceae > Synechococcus > Synechococcus sp. H60.2. The sequence goes on from NZ_JANSIZ010000041.1 coordinate 23,175, forward strand.
CCTGCACCACCAAGAGGAACTCACCTGCTTGCACCCGGGTTTGGTAGATGGCAGCTTTCTCCTGCGGCATGCCCAGGGCAATGAGGGCGGATCCCAGCCCCGCTCCCAGCGCCCCGTAGAGAGCGCCACCGGTTGCCCCCAGCAGCGCCGCTCCCAAAGGTCCAGCGGCCACCACCGCTCCCAAAAAGGGAATAAATAGCACCCCTACGCCTGTAAGTAGCCCCAACAGGGAGCCAAACAGGGATCCATAAATGGCGCCGCTGGTCAACCCGTCGAGAACCACATCCTTGCGGGTGATAAAGCCGCTGATTTTGGCTTCCGTTTGAAAATTGCGGCCAATGATGGAGATGCGATCGTTGGGGATGCCGCGGTTGAGCAGGCGCTGGATGCACTCTTGGACTTTGGCTTCTTCTTTGAAAACGGCAGAAACGCACTTTTTGGGGGCTTGGGCGAAGGCACTCATAAAAGCTCCTGGGAAAGTTTTGGCCGAGAAGGCTGAGGGCAGCTTTTGGCAAGCTTTTCCCCTCTTTGCCCATGCCGCCCATTATCTCCCTCTGCCGCCTCAGGGGAAGTCGAGGGATCGCGAAACTCCTGGAGCGATCTCCGTACTGAGGAGGCCTGCCCAAGCGCCCCGCGCCGCTGGCCTTCACTCCCAGCCCCTCTCCCTCAGGGACAGCCCAAGCGCTCCGCGCCGCTCACGCGACCACCCCCAGCCCCTCTCCCTCAGGGAGAGGGGAGTTGGGAATCGAGGTCGCGGCTAGAGGGATCCAAGACCTTGCCTCAAGCCGCAGCAGACCCCACTCAAAAAGTCCAGATCTAGGGTCTCAAGGGTGTCGCTGAGCTTGTGGTAGTGGGGGTTGCGCAAGAAGGCGGTGTCGGTCACCATAACTGCAGGGTAGCCTGCATCCCAAAAGGGGGAGTGGTCGCTAAGGCGGGTAACCGGCAGGATCAAACCCCGCTGGCCGGCTGGCAACCAGCAACACGGGATCCCCGCCTGCTGAAAACTGTGCTGTAGCCTCAGCAGATTCCCCAGGGCGGGCCAGTTGCCAATGAGGCCGATGTAATCCCCCCGGTCAGGGTAGAGCCGCCCCAGGCCAGCGGGGTAGCGCTGGGATCCGGGCGTGGGATCCCGGTAGCCCAGCATCTCCAGAGAGAGCATTAGCCGCAGGGGTTGGCGCTGTTGTCTAAGAAAGCGGGCGTAGGCTTTGCTCCCCAGCAGGCCCCGCTCTTCTAGGTCGAAGGCCACTAGCCACAGGGGGGAAAGGGCGGGATGGGTGGCAAAATGGCGGGCCAGCTCCAGCAGCACCGCTACACCGCTGGCGTTGTCGTCGGCTCCAGGGGTGGCCGGGGCAGCGTCAAAATGAGCCCCGACCAGAATGGGCGATCGGCGGGGATGGGATCCCGGCAATTTCAAGATCCAGTTGCGGTGCTGGCAGCCCCGAGCCTCGAAGGAGAAAGATTCCACAGGGCCATAGCGGGAAAGCTCCTCTTGGATGTAGCGCTCCACCTGACGGTGGCCCAAAGGCGACCAGTCGGGATCCCGCGGCTGGGCCACTTGCTGCAGGTGATCCCGGAGGCGCTGTTGCAGATGGGGATCTTGGATCACTTTTCTTGCTCGGCAAGGGCTTGGGCATGAACCTGGCGGGCCAGCTCCAGGGTGAAGTAGCGGTGGGATCCTGCCCTTCCCGCCAGCACCTGAAACGGCAACTCCGGCTCCCCCAGGTGATCCAGCACCAAGGCTGCTCCGGAAAAGTCTTGCTCCCGAGTGTAATCGTTAACCGTCACCACGGCAGGGATGCCCGCCTGCTGGGCCGAGCGCAGCCCGTTTTCGGAGTCCTCAAAGGCCAGGCACTCCTGGGGGCGCAGCCCCATCTGTTTCAGCGTGTAGAAGTAGATGTCGGGGGCGGGCTTTTTGGCGGGGACAATATCGCCGGCAGCAATCACCTCAAACCAGCTCAGGCTCTCCGGCAGGGTGTGCTCCAGAAGGGCCGTCACGTTTTCGGGCGTGGTGGTGGTGGCGATGGCCAGGCGGATCCCGGCGGCCTTGGCCTCCTGCAAGAGGCGCTTGACTCCGGGGCGCAAGGGGATCCCTCCTTGGGCCAGCAGAGCTGTGTAGTGGCGGGTTTTGGCCTGGTGCAGCCGGGCTATTAGGGCCGTCAGGTCTTCCCCGGCAGGCAGCGGCGGCTGACAGGTCTCGACGAAGTGGCGAATGCGCTCTTTGCCGCCCGTAATAGCCAGGAGCTGGCCGTAGAGCTCCACCGACC
>NZ_JANSIZ010000042.1:0-24709 GCF_047462315.1 Synechococcus sp. H60.2
GGGCAGAAGAAGAGACAAAAGCTCTGCTGCCAAGCGGGTGAGGAAACCCCACCCGCCTGCGCGGTGGGGTAGTTCATGCCATTGTGAAGCTATTGTGGTAAGGAGATTTCTGGAGCCGGAAGTAAAAAGTATCTGGGGTGTTTCCCCATCTCTTCGCGTAAGCGGGCCGTAGGCCTTGGAGGTGGGGCGATGCCGTCCCCCACAGGCTTGCGCAATAGGGGAGTTCGATCAACTGTAATCGACCTAACCAGATCTGCGGCTGGCTGAACAACAACTCAGAACTCTTTGCAAGCGCTTTTGGCCTTCCAATGGACAAGGCCGTAGAAGTAGTCGTCTTGGCAGCGCCGAGCGGCAAGGGGTAAGCCTCGAAGTGGCTTGCGGATGTGATATCATCAATTTCCAACCCTTGGGCAAATGCGCAGCCGCAGCTTCAGCGAGGGCTGTTAACTCAGAGGTAGAGTACCACCTTGACACGGTGGGAGCCGCTGGTTCGATTCCAGCACAGCCCATTGTCAGACCAGCCAAGAGAATCTGCCCAAGTTCGGAAAGTCCTCATCCGGCAAACCCTCTGGGCTTTCAGTGACCCCGACAATTTAGTGCCATCCACCAAAATCCAGGGGTGGGACATAAGACGGGGCGCGGCCAGAGTGGGCATTCGGGAACGCCCAACCCGAGAACAAGGGTTGCCAGGTGAGGAAGGGGCCCATCTCTGCAGCGGCTGTTTTGGCGGCTGGAGGGTTGGTCTGGGATTGGGCCGGATCCCCTGCGGCCAATTTCCTCGGATCCCAGTCAGGGATCCCTATACTGGAGTAGAAGCACTGGAAGGCGCCAGAAAGGCAAGGGTAGCATTAGGTCAGACTGCTAGAGGGGGAAACAACCGATGGGATTGTTCGATCGGGTCAGCCGAATCATTAGATCCAATATCAACGCGCTGGTCAGCAGCGCTGAGGATCCGGAGAAGATCCTGAACCAAACCATTCAGGACATGTCTGAGGATCATTACCAAATGCGGCAAGCAGTTGCCCAGGCCATTGCTGCCCAGAAGCGGATAGAGCGGCAGTACGAGCAGGCGCAGCAGAACGTTGACGAGTGGCAAAGACGGGCCGAGTTGGCCTTGCGCAACAACAACGAGGCTCTGGCCCGCGAAGCGCTGGTGCGCAAGAAGACTTTCGCCGAAACCGCCCAAAGCCTAAAGCGGCAGTTGGATGAGCAGACCAAGCAGGTGGAGCTCCTCAAAAGCAACATGACCAAGCTAGAGAGCAAGATCGCCGAGGCCAAGACCAAAAAGGATATGCTCATCGCGCGGGCCCGGGCGGCCAAGGCTTCCCAACAAATCAACCAGGTCATCGGACGGGTGGACACCACCAGCGCCTTTGCAGCCTTTGAGCGCATGGAAGAGAAGGTAAACGCCCTGGAGGCCCAATCAGCGGCAGTGGCCGAGCTGGCGGTGGACAGCTTGGAGCAACAGTTTGCCGCGCTGGAGGCGGGTGGAGCAGATGTCGATCATGAGCTGATGATGCTGAAAGCGGCGATGCAGGGCCAGTTGCCCGCCGGAGAGCGGAAAGTTTTGCCGCAAGCCCAATCTGCTGCCCCGGCTGAAAGCGAGGTAGATGCGGAGTTGGAAAATCTGCGCCGCGAAATCGACCAGCTTTAACCATGGGAGGCCGTGTCTTCCGAAGGGTGTCTCCTCTGGGCTCAGGTGCGTTGGGATTTCCTGAGCTAGAGAATACAGGGTGGTAAGCTAGGCTGGAAGGGCCGTTGACCTGCCTCTGGGGGGGTTAGGGTAGCCTTCCTGCGTTTTTGCGAGAGAACCAACAGCGATGACAACAGCGAATATCAAACCTCTCCTAGACGCTAAGCAACTGTTGCAGGCTTATGCGTCTGGCCAGCGGGATTTTTCTGGAACCAACCTGAGCGGGGCGCAGTTGAGCGGCGCGAACTTGAGGGGCATTGTCCTGCGAGATGCCGACTTAAGTGGGGCGGATTTGCGTGAGGCGGATTTGTCGGGGGCGGATCTCTCCGGAGCCGACCTGCGCGGAGCCAAGCTGCGGCGGGTAAACCTAATCGGGGCCAAGCTGATCAAGGCCGATCTGCGCGGGGCCAACCTCTACCGGGCCAAGTTGCTCAGAGCTGATCTCAGCGAGGCCGATCTTAGCCGCGCCGATTTGCGAATTGGCGCCGATCTGCGCGGAGCCATCATCACCAACACCCGTTTTCGCGGTGCCCTCTACGACGAGTACACCAAGTTTCCGGATGGCTTCAACCCCACCGAAATGGGCATGTAGCTGGAGCCTCGCCTAGGGGATCAAGCCTTGCCACAACTGGGCGACGCCTTCGGCAGCCGCTACAAAGGGCGGGTTGTGCAGGTCGGGCTTGTTGTAGCGCAAGGGATCCCCTTTCAGATCTGTGACACTTCCCCCCGCCTGCTCGACGATACAGTGGGCGGCGGCGGTATCCCACTCCAGGGTTGGGCCAAAGCGGGGGTAGAGATGGGCGGATCCCTCAGCCACCAGACAAAACTTGAGGGCACTGCCCACGGACTTGACTTCGAGAGAACTGTAGCGCCGTCGCAGCTGTTCCAGGAATTGCTCCGTCTCCGGGCTGCGGTGGGAGCGGCTGGCCACCACCTGCAGAGGAGCCTGGGCGGGGGGGCGGGCCCGGATGGGCTCTTTGCCTTTGTAGGCCCCCAGGCCCTGCGCTGCCCTGTAGGTAAGACCGAGAGCTGGGGCATGGACGACACCTAGGATGGGGATCCCTGCCTCGACGAGGGCAATGTTGACCGTGAACTGGTCGTTGCGCCCGATAAACTCGCGCGTGCCGTCCAAGGGATCCACCAACCAAAACCGTCGCCACGGCTGCCGCTGGGTGTAGGGAATGCCGCCAGATTCTTCTGAAAGTACGGGGATCTCAGGGGTCAGGTCTTGCAGGCCCTGTAAGATCAGGCGGTGGGAGGCCAGATCCGCTTGGGTGAGGGGGGAGGCATCTGCTTTGAGTTCGACCTGCAGCGGTTCTTGCCGATAGAAGGGCAAGATGGCCTGCCCTGCCGCTTCTGCTAGGTGGCACACCTTGGGCAGGAGAGCAGCCAGATCTGGAGCCTGCACGGATCCCTCCCTTAGCGACGCACCGGAATGCCGTGGGCAGCCAAGTCGGCTTTGATCTGCTCAATCGTCACCTGACCGTAGTGGAGCAGCGAGGCCAACAGGGCTGCTTCTGCTCCCCCCTCTTGGAGAGCTTGGCGGATGTGGGCACAGTCTCCTGCTCCTCCTGAGGCGATCACCGGCACCGACACCACTTCGGCCACCCGGCGGGTCAGCTCTAGGTCGTAGCCAGCCTGGGTGCCGTCGGCGTCCATGCTGGTGAGCAAGATCTCCCCTGCCCCCCGCTCGGCCACGGTTTTGGCCCACTCCACCGCGTCCAGGCCCGTCGGCTCCCTCCCCCCGCGCACGTACACTTCCCAGCCGCCACCCTGAGGCTTGGCGCGGGCGTCGATAGCCACCACGATGCACTGGGATCCAAACTGACGGCTGGCCTGGGCAATGAGATCCGGATCCCGAACTGCCGCCGAGTTGAGGCTCACCTTGTCGGCCCCAGCCCGCAACAGTTGCCGGATCCCGTCCACATCGCGGATCCCACCTCCCACCGTGAGGGGGATGAACACCTGCTCGGCGGTGCGTCGCACCACCTCCAGCAAGATCTCCCGCTCTTCGTGAGTGGCGGTGATGTCTAGAAAGACTAGCTCGTCAGCTCCCGCCTGGTCGTAGGCCTGGGCCAGCTCCACCGGATCCCCGGCATCGCGCAACTGCACAAACCGGATTCCTTTGACCACCCGCCCCGCCGCCACATCCAGACAGGGAATAATCCGTTTGGCCAACATCGCCTTCTCCTCCGCTGGCGTGATGGCCTAGCCAAAGCTGATGACTAAGAAAGGCTCTTGAAACTTGGCCCCGCTTACCTGCCGGCCTGCCAGGCTGGGGGGCAGGAACAAGTTGCGCCGCTGATCCCCGGCGGTGATGGTCAGTTCTGGCCCAGATTGGCTCAGCTCGATTTGGGCCTTGCTAAAGCCGGGAAGAAACAGCTTCACGGTGCGGGATCCCTCGTCGATGGCTACAGGCGGCGGCACCTCCGGCGCCGCGAAAATCCCTCCTACCGCCTCTTCCAAAGCCGACCAATCGGATCCCTGGCGCCGCGGCAGGATGCGCACAGGCAGCGGAGAAAAATCGGCAGCCGACACCTCCCCAGTAACCAGCGGCACGACCCAGAGGCCACCCACTGTCAGCCCCACCATCTGGGCACTGCCCCAGAGGTAGCGGGCAGTCTGCACGGCCATCGGATCCGGGGTGGTCACCAGGTGGGCCAACACGCGACGAGGATCGGCGATGGCCTGGCGTCCCTGCTCGAAAATGTTGGTCATCCCCCCCAGGCGATTCGACAGATCCTCTAAAGATGAGAACTCCACAGTGCTAACCGACCGCAGCAGCGGCTCGGCAAAAGGGCGCAGGGTTTTGGCCAAGTCGGATCCCAAAAAAGCTTTAGAAGCCCGTCGCCAGTACCAACTGGCCACCTCCGGGATCCCAAAGGCCCGCAAGGTGGTCAGATCCCCTGGACCATCGTAGAGAATGCAGTCGTATTGGCCGCTGGCATCGTAACGGCGCAGCGCTTCCAGAGCCAGGGCCTGATCCATGCCCGGCAGCACCCCCAGCTCCTGACCGTAGATCTCCCGGAAAAAGGGAGTGCGTACGTATTGGGCTTCCAGCTCTTTGGCCGCCGTCCAGTACTGCTCCAGAAGCTGGGTTGTGCGCAACTGCACCACGCTCAAGTTGGCGGCAATAGTTACCGGCTCGCCGGAAAGCGGGATCCCACCCAAGAGCATCTCCAGCCCCGGCCCCGGCTGATGGCCGACCAACAGCACCCGCCGCCCCTGCTGGGCTGCCGCCCGGGCTACTGCCACAGTCAGGGTGCTCCGGCCGGTGCCCCCCTTGCCCAAAAAGGTGAGGATTTGGCTCATTCCCGCTCCTCCCGACCCCGCTCTCCAGATTCTCCATAGATGTCGATGTACAGCGATTGCCCCGCCAACTGAGCTGCCGCCATCATGACCTGCCGAATGGCTTGCAGGGTGCGCCCGCCCCGCCCCAATACCCGCCCGCGATCTTTGGGGTCAAAGGCCAGCCGCAGCCAAACCTTGCGCCCGCCACAGGTGGTTTCCACGTCCATTGGCGGTGGGCCGCCGCTGAGCAACGGCTCGATCAAGAGATGGACAAGGGCTTCGTAATCCGGCATGAGGAGCTAGACGACAGGGAAGAACAACTGCCGAGCCAAGCTTAGCCGAAAGTGCAGCCGCCCCTAAGCCTCAACCTGAGGTTTTTTCTCTTCAGCCTCTGGTTCCGGCTCCTGGGAGTTCGCCTCCGCTGCCGCTTCCGCAGACGCCTCAGGAAGATCCGCCGCTGCAGCAGGCTCCTCCGTGGACGGCTCCGGCTCAGGGATCCCAGCCTCAGGCTTGGCAATGGCTGGGATGCGAATCGCGGCAACCACTCCGCCCTCGCCAGCTTTCAACATCTCGTAGAGGCCGGCTTTTTTGAGGATCCCGTCCACAGTGTCTGTAGGCTGAGCGCCACGCCGCAACCACTTAAGCAGGCCTGCCGTCTCCAGAACTGTCTCCTTGGTGCGAGGGTTATAGTAGCCCAACTCCTCCAGCGGACGACCCTCACGGCGGGTCTTACTTTCAATAGCGATGATGCGATAACTGGGTTGCCGTCTTTTTCCGTAGCGCTTGAGCCGTAACTTAACCATGGGGTGTCTGCTCCTCGGGGGTGCTCCGCAAGCTGTAAAGGGTTACCAAGAGAAGAAAAGATGAAGCAAGCCAAGCTGCCGCCCCTTACCGCATCCCAGCGGAAGTCTTGGCGGCTGGCTATGACAGAGACCCCCTATTATAATCGATTGTTCCTCGGCGGAAAAAGGGCCGAATCGACACCAAGTGGCATCTTCATCTGAATGCACGGGATCCCTCACCGTCTATACGGTGGAGAGGGATAGCGCCCAATATACCTAGCATGACCCAAGTTTTGATTATCTCTTGCAAGCTCAAGGTGTCTGCCTCACAAGCCGCAAAGCTGGATGCGACCAAGGCCTACGGCCCGCTGGCGCGAGCGTGGACGAGTCAACCAGCAGCCAGACAGAGCGGCGGCGGTTGAGCAGTGAGGCCTACGGCCCGCTAGCGCGAGGGGCGTTCTAACCGTTGCGGTAGTTTGTGCACTACAAGGCAGCAAGAGCAGGAGTGAAGGTTGTGGTGGTGCCGCCTGCCTACACTTCGCAGACCTGTCACCGCTGCTTGTGGCTTGGCCAGCGGGAAGGGAAGCGTTTTCGCTGTGTCAACCCGGCCTGTTGTTGGGGAGGGGATGCGGGACGGAGTCCTTGTGAGTGAGCTTCAGGGCTACCCAAAACCCCACCCGCCTATGCGGTGGGGCAGTTTATGGCAAAGTTGAAGAGGAAACCCAAGCTCAGCAACAACCCCCATGGTCAACTACGCCGACTTGACAGATGAGCAGCGCCAGCTCTACCTCAAAGCCTTGATCGCGGTAGCCCGAGTGGACGGCCAGTTGGACGAAGAGGAGAGCAACTTTTTCCTGCAAATTGCCGAAGGGATGGGCGTCGAAAAACAGGTGGCCCAAAGCTACCTGGCCGAGGAGACGGGCGCAACCCTAGACCTCAGCCGGATCCCTCCTCTACACAATGCAGCCGGAGCCCTAATCCTGCGAGATTTGGCGGCGATGGCGGTGGTCAACAACGAGCTGGCGGAAAAAGAAGAGGCTCTGATTTTCGAGATCGGCAAAGCCATGCAATTCAGCCAGGAGGAGATCAACGAGTTCTTGGACTGGGCCTTCATGGGCCTGCAATGGCAACTGAAAAGCGCCGCCCTGCTGGAGCGCTACGCTGCCGACGGCAACAGCTAGCCTTGGCTTGAGCAAAGCCCAGCCTACGCCCATGGGAAAGGCTTGTATCCGCTAGCTGATGTAGCGATCAAGGGCCCGCTGCAGCTCTTCCAGTTCCACCTCGATGTTGCCACTTTCGATGGCGTGGCGGATGCAGTGACGGATGTGGTCGTCAAGAATAAGGCGCGCCACCCGATCCAGTGCCCCCTTGACAGCAGCAATCTGCAGCAGCACATCCGGACAGGGCTGATCCTGCTCGATCATAGAGCGGATCCCGCGCACATGCCCCTCGATGCGAGCCAGACGATGGATTAGCTTGCGCCGCGACTGCGGGTCATGGTGGTGAGGCTGGGCTCGCCCCGATAGAGGTGGCTGCTCCAGCGCAAGCTCCCACTCCTCCTCCCAATCGGGTTCTGCAGGGAGCGGGGGGACAGAGCCGGTTGGCACTGGGGAAACGGGATCCGACATAAAAAAGCAGAGGACTGTTTGCATGATACCGCTCGCTTTTCCCGGAGAACGTTGGGGTGCTCTACAATAAGGGGAGATATGAAATTTTGTAAAACCTCTCATACTTTGGCTCCATGACCTCTGTGCTCTCCCCCTTTGGCCCTGTAGAAGCGGATCTGGAGCGTTTACGCCAGAACCTGTCCCGGCAGGTTAGCCCCAAACACCCAATACAGGCCAAGGCTGCCGAACATCAGTGTTCGGCGGGGGGGTAAGGGATCCGACCGGCGATTGTGCTGTTGATTGCGCGGGCTACTACGCCGGATGGGGAGATTACCCCACAGCATTGGCGCCTGGCGGAAATTACCGAGATGATCCACACGGCCAGCTTGGTGCACGACGATGTCATCGACACTGCGGACGTGCGGCGGGGCATCGACACAGTAAATACCCTTTTCGACAACCGCGTAGCGGTGCTGGCGGGGGACTACCTCTTCGGCCAAGCTGCCTGGTATTTGGCTAACCTGGACAATCTGGAAGTGGTGAAGCTCTTGTCCAAGGTAATCATGGATCTGCCGGAGGGCGAGGTACGCCAGAGCCTCACCCGCTTCGACCCGGATGTGTCGCTGGAGGAGTACCTGGCCAAGAGCTTCTACAAAACCGCCTCCCTCATATCCGGCAGTTCTAAGGCCGCCGGGCTGCTGAGCGGGGTCAGTCCTGAGGTGGCTGATCGCCTCTTTGACTTTGGCCGCGACCTGGGCATTGCCTTCCAAATCGTGGACGATCTGCTGGATTTCACCGCCTCGGCAGAGATGCTCGGCAAGCCGGTGGGTTCTGACCTCATCCAGGGCAACTTGACGGCACCGGTTTTGTTCGCCCTGGAGGAGTTTCCCCAGATGCGGGAGCTCATCCTCCGAGAGCTGGCCGAACCCCAGGATCTCCAGCAGGCCCTGGAGTGGGTCTACCAGAGCAATGGGATCCCCCGCTCCCGCCAGTTGGCGCGAGACTATGCCCGTCGGGCTGCCGAGGCGTTGGAAGTTCTCCCCGATTCGGTAGCCCGCCGAGCTTTGTTTCAAATGGTGGACTATGTGCTGGAGCGGGCCCGCTGAGAGACTTTTCCAGGTTTAGGTTCGACTCCCCGAAGCCTGCACCCCTTCAGAAGAGAGCTCCGGATACTCTGGGGGGGTGAAAAAGTGCAGGCGATTGGGGGGCCAAAAGCGGAAGATGGTGTTGCCGATGATGTTCTCTTCCGGCAAAAATCCCCACACATGGGAGTCTTGGCTGTCGTTGCGGTTGTCCCCCATCACAAAATAGGAGCCGGGGGGGACGAGAAATTCGGATCCCTGGTTGGGCACGCCGGGGCAGCGCTCGCCCGGACAGGAGTAATTGGGGGGAGCGTAGATATAGTCCTCCTGGAGCGGGATGCCGTTGACGATCACCTTGCCATCGGCAATGCGGATGCGATCTCCCGGCAGGCCGATCACCCGCTTGATGTAGGCACCGTCGAAGTTCAGCTTGGCAGGCGGGTAGAAGACGATGATGTCGCCCCGTCTGGGGGAGCTGAAGCGGTAGCTGACCTTTTCCACCACCAGCCGATCCCCTTCTTCTAGGGTGGGCAGCATCGAATCAGATGGGATCCAACGTGCTTCCGCCACAAAGGTGCGAATGCCGAAGGCCAACAGCAGCGCCAGCACCACTGTCAGCAAGTTCTCCCGCTGAGCCTGCCACCAGGTGCGGGAGCTGGAGCCGGCGGAGGTTTCCCCTGGCGACAGCTTGGGCTGGGGCAAAGACGTCGGATCTTTTGACGGCATGGCGGCTAGTGCACAAGACTGCACGATCTCAAGATTATCGCACCCAGCAGGAGCCAGCATCGAAAAGACGAATGGCCGCCAGTAGCTTACGATCGAGAGACACGTAGCCTGTAACTTGCAAACCCCATGACGATTTCAACAGAAGAACGCCTAGATCGGCTTGAGCGCTTGGTCGAGACCAACAGCCAAGCAATAGCCCACCTCAGCCAACAACAAGGGGAAATTTTGCAGCGGATCGATCGGCTCGCAGGAGATACTGGAAAGCTCTCAGAGCGTGTCGAGAAACTATCGGGCGATGTCGAGAAACTATCGGGCGACGTCGAGAAACTATCGGGCGACGTCGAGAAACTGTCAGGTGACCTGGAAAAACTGACTTTTAAGTTCGACACCGCTCAGAGCATCGGGGAACGGCTGGAACGTCTAGCCACCAGCCTGATTGCCGGCGCCACCATCAGCATTATTGCCGGAGTCATTTTGGTGCTGTTGCGGGAGGGATCCCGTTAGGAAGAAGCCGCTCAGGTTGTCGTGGGAATGAGACGCCTGGGGCGCTGAGGAGAGGCTCCTGGACTCCTACAGGCAGGGATTGGGGCAGGAGAGCAATGGCCTGGCCTGCATCGAAATGCCCATGGGGGATCAACTGCCAGAGGTGAGTTTTTCCCAGTCCTGCTGGTGGATAGCGATCATCTGGGCCTGGGCCTGAATGGCCGCTAACGTCTCTGCCATCAGGAGCCAGTTGCTGTCAGGGGGAGTGGGATATTGCTTGAGCTTCCCCAGGGTGCTGCTAAGGGCCACTTGCAGTTGCTGCAGCAGTTGGTGGGTTTGTTGGGCCAAAGCCACAGTCTCGGAGACGCGGAGGCGGTTTTGGCCTTGCTGATACTTCTGGAGGGCTTCTCCTCGCAGAATGCTGAGGATGGCCCCTTCCCTGGGAGGGGAGCCTGGCCCGCTTTTAGAAGGCTGGGGGATAATGCGCAACTGCAGCACCAGTGGCTCCCCCCGGTACAGCCGCTCCGCCTCTGCCTGCTGCGGCTCCCCGATGAGGTTGGGATCGAGAGCCATCATCCGCTTCATGGCGGCGATCAACTTTGCCCGTATCGACTCCGAGAGTTCCTTGAACAGATCCCGCAAAATCCCCTGCTGGCGGTAGCGAACCCGGCACAGCACTCCCTCCTGGGGTTCTACAAAAATTTGCTCTGCTTTCTCGTCTAAAGCCCGCCGCAGCATTGAGTTCAGCAACTGCTGCACCGTCTCTTCCGATTCGTCAGCAGGAAGGGGCGGAGCCGTTGGCCGTGCCGGCAGCGGCTGGGTGGGAGTCGGTCGGCTGGGCGGCCCAGCTACGGGAGCAGGGACTTCCCGAGTGGTGCGGTTAGCGTGGACCTGCAGGCGGAGCTGCTCCACCTCTGCCGGGCTGGGTGGGTGGCTAAAGTAGTAGGCAATTAAATCCTGCTGCTGCTCAAAAGTAATTGGGATCGGCTCAACGGAGATCTGGGAATAGGCGAGCATCTTGCTCACGTAGTCCAACGCCGCCAAATCCTGGGGATCCACCATGCCCAAAATGAGGCTATCGGTATCCAGGGCCACGGGCACAACCTGGTAGTAAATGCAGATCTCCACCGGCAGGTACTGGGCAATCAGGGCCGGCACCCGCGCCCGGTCAATAATTGAGTGTGGTCCCACCGCCAGCGAGGCATTTGGATCAGTCATGGCAAGCCTGGAGTGGATCCCGCACAGGCGAGACGTCACTTTCGAGCATTTTGATCATAGAGTAAAGGCTGCCTCCCCCGCCGTCTGAACCCCACAGCATCCAGGCTCGTCTGACCAGCGCAAATTGAATAATGTAATACTAGGAGCATTCTAGAATCCTTTACACCCACAGCAGTCAGGCCTTGTTAAGTCTTGGAGTTAACATCGACCACATTGCCACACTGCGCCAGGCTCGCCGCACCGTAGAGCCGGATCCGGTGGCAGCGGCAGTAATTGCCGAGTTGGCAGGTGCAGATGGGATCACGGTGCATTTGCGCGAGGATCGCCGTCACATTCAGGATCGGGATGTGCGGCTGTTGCGGCAGACGGTGCGCACCCACCTCAACTTGGAGATGGCCGCCACCGACGAGATGGTAGCCATTGCACTGGAGATCAAGCCCGATTATGTCACCTTAGTTCCCGAGCGGCGAGAAGAGATCACCACCGAGGGGGGTCTGGATGTGGCAGGGCAGGTGTCGCGTCTTAGCGAGGTGGTCAGCCAACTGCAGGGATCTGGCATTCCCGTCAGCTTGTTTGTCGATCCCGATCCCATCCAAATTGCCGCCGCTGCCCAGGTGGGGGCCCGCTGGGTGGAGCTGCACACGGGACGCTATGCGGAGGCGTCCTCGGAAGCGCAACAAGAGGCGGAGTTGGCCCAACTTCGGCAGGCTAGCCAACAGGCGATTCAACTGGGCTTGCGGGTGAACGCCGGACACGGCCTCACCTACTGGAACGTCGGCCCGGTGGCACGGATCCCTGGCATGGAAGAGCTGAACATCGGCCATAGCATCATCAGTCGAGCGGTGCTGGTGGGGTTGGATCGGGCGGTGCGAGAGATGCGTCAGGCGATGGGATTAGGCTCAGGAGTAGGCCCGGCATGAACTCGGAGTACTACGGCTACGACAACGGCTACGACAACTACGTTCTCGACCAGGCTGAGGTCGAGCGCCTGCTGGATCTGCTGCCCGCCAGCATGCGGGAGAGTGTGAAGATCTTGCCGGCCTCGGAGCGGCAGACGGTGGTGATCAAGGGCCGTCGGCAAATGCCCTGGGAACGGCAGATGCGGCTGTTCATCAAGCCCTACGAGTGGCGACAGTTCACTCCCCTGCAGCGGGCAGGGCTGTTTCTCCACAAGGTGGGCTACTACAGCCGGGCAGCCTCGCGGCAAATCGACTTTTACCTGGCCATAGCGGCTCTGGGAGGGCTGAGCCTGATCTTCGAGGTCGTGCAGCAAGACCCGGTGGGGGCAACGGTTTCGGGAGGGTTGAGCGGCTTGGCGCTTTGGCAGTTGCGCCGCGACCAAACCAACGACCGCCGTCTTCTGGCCGCCGATGCCTACGCCGTGGATCGCCTGGTGTTGCGCGGGATCCCACGGCTGCAGGCGGTGGAGGCCTTAGGGCAGGCGCTGCACCTAGAGGCCCGTCTGGAGGGGCGTTCCGGCAACGACCTGCTAGACATGTTGCGCTACCAAAACCTGAAGCGGTTGGCCCAACGCCCGGCGGAAGATATCGTGTTGAGCTAGGGCTGGGGGAGTTAGCCATGCTCTCTCCCTCGCGGCTGGGATCCCTGGTGGGCCAGGGGGCATGGGGCCACCACCTCTTGCAGGTGGCAGTAACCGATTCCACCAACCGGCTGCTCTTGGACTGGGGTCGTCGCTTCCCTCAGCCGCTTCCCCTGGGCACGGTTTTGGTGAGTACCCGCCAGCGGGCGGGACAGGGCCAACACGGGCGGGTGTGGCACTCGCCGTCGGGGGGGCTGTATCTGTCGGTCTGGCTGGGATCCCCGCCTCTTCGGCATTCGCTGCTGGAGTTGACCCTGACGCTGGCCTGGGGTGTTGCGGGCAGCCTACGACAGCGACTGGGGATCCCGCTGCAACTGAAATGGCCCAACGACCTAGTGGTGGTGGATGAGCAGTGTCCAGGTTCTCTGCGCAAGCTGGGTGGCCTCTTGGTGCAGAGCCGCTTTGGGGAGAGAGGGCAACTGCTGGGGCTGGTGGCTGGCATTGGGGTAAATGTCAACAATCCCGTGCCCGCTGAGGGAATCAATTTGGCCGAGATCTTGGGATCCGGGCAGGATGGCACTGCCGTTGCTGCCTGGGTCTTACAGGGGATGGAGCGCGGGTTTCAGATCTGGCTGCAGGAGGGGTTTGCTCCTGTGCGCTCCGAGTACGAAGCCTGGGCGGTAAAGCCGCAAGTTCGATGGCCCCCAGGAGAGACGCTGGCCACGGTTTTGGGCCTTGCCGGGGATGGCAGGCTGCGGGTACAAACACAGGGGGGGCTGATCCTCGTCCTTGCTCCCGACCAGGTGCGCCTGAGCTATCAACTGCCTATCGCCGGTGACCCTTCGTTTTCTGCTGAGTGACCTGTAGCGGGTGATGGATCCCTTGCCCATGTCGGCAAAGTCTTTTTGGCTGCGTCTTCCCTCTTGGCCAGGCAGCAGGTTGGCGGGAAGGGCGCGGTTGCTGCGGCGGCTAGGGCTGGGCTTAGGGTTGGGACTGGGCCTGCTCTGGTTCTCCTCCACCGCCCTGCTGGCGCAGACGCAACTCCATCCTCTGCCTCCCCCTCCCTCGGTAGGCCCGGCTCTGGACACCCCTGCAGCAGAAGCCCTGCTGTTGGATGGCGCCATTCCCCTGCCGACGGGCAGCCCAGAGTCCACAGGCTTGGCGTCCGAACCTGGCAGCTCTCCAACTCTAGAGGCAGAAACCCGCGTAGAGACGGTGGTGGGGCGGGAAATGATCATGGAGCCGCCGGCGACCCAGAACTTGGCTGTCGATGCTCAGCCGGAAAGTGGGGTGCCAGTGGTGCTGATGGAGCGCAGCTCCGGTCGCCGCATCATCCTCATGCCGGGCGAAGAAATTCGCATTGAGGATCCCAGCCAACCCCAAACACCTGAACTGCCAACGCCGGCATTGCCCGAATTGGCGGCAGGCGAAGAACGGTTGCTCTATCCTTTGCCCCACCCCGTGCCGATTACCTCTGGGTTCGGCGTGCGGATTCACCCTATCCGCGGCCAGCCAGAGTTCCATGCCGGCGTGGATCTAGGGGCCAGCCTAGGCACGCCGATCCTGGCTTCGTTGAGCGGCAAGGTGGTGAGCGCGGGATCCTTGGGAGGCCTGGGAATTACGGTTGTGCTGGAGCATGCCGACAGTCGGCGCACGCGCTACGGCCACATGTCCGAAGTCGCGGTAAGAGCCGGGGAAGTGGTGGAACAGGGATCCGTGATCGGCTATGTGGGGGCAACCGGGGCGGTCACTGGGCCACACCTGCACTTTGAGCTGTGGAAGCAGACAGCGGGTCAAGGTTGGGTGGTTTTGGACGCCACAGAAGAGCTGAAGGTCGCCGTTGCCCAGTTGCCAGGTTAGCTTCATTGGCGGGAAGCCCCGCACTGTATGGGTAAATTGTGTTGACTCAAGAGCCAATCAGTGTCGGGATGACAGCCGTTCGTCCTACAATTGAGAAGAATAAGTTAACTCTCTGGAGAGTTTCCCGCTGTGGGTCGCACAGTGGCAGCACGCTAAGACCTCTGTACCAACAAGTCGGGGAAGCGTGAAGCCCGTACGCTATCGGTTCGCGCAGTGTGGCGTAAGCCATATTGTGTTGACTCAACAAAGATGAGTGTCGGGAGTCGTTCACGTTAGCATAATTGAGTAATTGAGCGGGATCCGAGTCGGCTAACAACTGGCCGGTGGGGTCAGCTTTTGCGGACGTGGCGGAATGGCAGACGCGCTAGACTTAGGATCTAGTGCCGCAAGGCGTAAGGGTTCAAGTCCCTTCGTCCGCATGGTCAAACAAGCTCCTCATTCCCGGCCCTACTCCTAGGGGGAGAAAGAAAAAACTGTTAACCTTTTGGGCTGGTCTTGGGGGAAGTCTTCTGTCGCTAGCCGGGGAAGATCACTTGCAAGATTTGCTCAGGAGCAATCGAGTCGATCACTCCGTTGGCAGCCTTAACGGCGCGGAACGGCCCCTCAGCGGGCAGCAGCCGTTCCGGTTCAGTGGGGCCAAACAGAGCTACCAGAGGGGTTTGGGTGGCCACCGCCAGATGCATGGGGGCGCTATCGGTGCAAAGCAGCAGAGTTGACCCAGCGATCAAGGCCGCCAGTTGGCCCAGTTGGGGAGGACGACTGACTGGTAGATCCGGCAGTTGCGACAGAAACCCCTCCGCTAGTTTCTCATCCTCCGGCCCCAACAGCAGCACCAGTGGCAGCTCAGGGCGCTTTTCCCGGAAGCCCTTGATCACCCTGACCCAGTTGACGGGGGGATAGATCTTCTGAATTCCCTTCTCCTGTGACAGTTGGCTGGCGCCGGGGTGCAACAGCACATAATCTTTGGCAGCATCCCCTAGCAGGCGCTTGCGCTCTTGCTCCGCCCATTCCAAAGCTGTTTTTTTCAGGCGAATCTGGGGCAAGCCTGCCGGCGCCGCAATGCCAAACCCCTGTAACAGGTCGTGATACATGCTCGCTGCATATTGGGCCGGCTTCAGGGGCACCGGGTCGGTGAGCCAAGGCCGACCTGGACCCGGAGGGGCATAGCCAACCCGCTTCGGGATCCCGGTCAGCCAGAGCAGGAGCTTGACCCCCAGCCCTCTGCCCAGGCTCAGCACGGCGTCGTACTGCCGTTCCCGGATTCGCCCCAGCAGATCGCTGATATCTCCCAACGAAAGCTGCTCTTTGAACGGAAAGGTCAGCACCCGATTCACCGAGGGACAGAGCTCGTAGGCAGCCGCCGACCGCGGCTCCACCATCACCTCCAGCTCAGCCTCCGGAAACCGCTGCCGCAAACTTGCCAGGGTGGGAAAAAAAAGAATTTGGTCGCCAATCCCTCCCGGCACCAAAGCTAGAATTCGGGGTGCTAAAGGCGCTTTGCCGCCAACTTGTTGAGAAGCAACCTGCATAGAGCATCCTGTCGATAGCTGTAGCTGTATCCAGCCTAGGGGATCCCTGGTCAGAAATGTACCGCGTTCACTCTAGCTTAGGATCAATCCGGAGCGAGGCTGAATCCCAGCTGCTCGCTCAGCAACTGAGCTCCACAAAAGCCCAATTTGGTGCCAGAGCGTTGTCTCCACCGGCTCTTATCCTCGATGATGGGCTGTGGCCGCTACCCCCCAAAAGGCAGCACCATGACGGATGAGCCAATCCCGCTGCTGGATTTAACTTTGCAATACCGCGCTCTGGCTGCAACCCTTCTGCCTGAGGTGGAGGCGTTGCTGGCCTCTGGCCAGTACATCGGGGGAGAGGCGGTGCGGCGCTTTGAGAAGCTATTCTCCCAGTTTCTTGGCGGCGGCGACCTGGAGACCGTCAGTTGCAATTCCGGCACTGATGCTTTGGTATTGGCCCTGCGGGCCTTGGGGATCCAAGCGGGCGATGAGGTCATCACCACTGCCTTTAGCTTTTTTGCCTCTGCCGAGGCTATTGATTTGGTGGGGGCACGCCCGGTGTTCGTGGATGTGGATCCCTGCACCTTTAACCTGGATCCCCAGCTTCTGGCAAAGAGCATTTCTCCCCGCACCAAAGCCATAATCCCAGTGCATCTGTTTGGCCAGGCAGCCAACATGACCCAGATCCTGGCCATTGCGCGGCGACATGGGTTGGCAGTAGTGGAAGATTGCGCCCAGGCAGTAGGAGCCTGCTGGGGGGGCAGGCCAGTGGGCACCTGGGGCGATATCGGCTGCTTTAGCTTTTTTCCCACCAAAAACTTGGGGGCAGCAGGGGATGGCGGGGCAGTGGTAACCCGGGATCCGCAACTGGCCCGCCAGGTGCGCATCCTCAAAGAACACGGCCAGGTCTGTCAGTACCACCACGAATACATTGGCCTCAACAGCCGCCTCGACGCGCTGCAGGCCGTGATCCTCGCGGCTAAGCTGCCTTACCTGCGGGAGTGGAACTGGCGGCGGCAGGCCATTGCCGAGTCCTATCACCGCTTGTTGCAGGGGATCCCTGGCCTCATCCTGCCCCAGGTGGCGGTGGGGGGCAACTCGGTGTGGCACCAGTACACGGTGCGGGTGCCTGGCTCCCACCCAACCGACTCACGGCGGCGTGATGCTTTGCAACGGCAGTTGCAGGAGCGGGGCATTGCCAGCCGCGTTTACTACCCCATCCCTCTGCATCTGCAGCCGGTGTACCGCAAAAAGTTGGGGTACAAACCTGGGGATTTGCCCAATGCCGAACTCTGTGCTGCCCAGGTGTTGTCTTTGCCCTGTTTTCCCGAGCTGACCCTCCGGCAACAAGAGCGAGTGGCCGCGGCCATTGCCGAAATCCTCACAGAACAACCCTGCCCCTAGCCCCTGATCCATTTACGCTGCGAAGTACAGATATTCTCCGGCCAACGCAACGATAGCTACCTTGTCTCGGACGATCCCTCAAAGGTCTGAGGAAAAACCCCAGAGCACCATCGCTAGCCTGTAACTGCTGTGCCACCGCAACTGTCCCGATTCCGCCTCGAAAGGACTCCGTCCTGCTGACGCGAATGGCAGGAAGGATCCGACCAGTAAATTTGCGGGACTTGCCCTATCGCGTAGCTCAATGTTTGAGAATGTCCAGTACTCCCCCTAACTCCAGCGGAGGGTTGAGGGGCAAGAGTTAGCGGCACAGGGCGGCGGAGAAGGGATGCCAGTGTTACCAAAACTTAGCCAAGCAGCATTTCAACTCTTCCAATCCTTGCGGTGGCGGTGGAAGTTGGGGATCCGCTCTCCCCAGTTGAGGCAGCGGGTTCGTTTTCTGCGCCGCTTCCGCTTTACCCGCATCGGGGGTCGGTTTGTCGGGATCACCCTCCTGGTGAGTATTGCCGCCTTCAACACCGGCAACAATCCCCTATACCTGGTGCTGGGGATGCTGCTTAGCCTCATTCTCCTCAGCGGCCTCCTCTCCGAGCTCACCCTCAAAGATCTGGAGGTGAGCCGGCGGTTGCCCAGCCGCATCTTTGCCGGCCAGCCGGTCTTGGTGGGGCTGACGCTGGTCAATCGCAAACGGCGCCTGCCCAGTTTTTCGCTCCAGGTAAGGGAACGCATTGAGGGGTTGAAGCAGACGGATTGGCCTTCCAGCTATGTGCTGCGGCTGGATCCCGGCAGCAGGGTGGAGACTTTCTATCAACACACCTTTTCAAGGCGAGGGGTGTGGCAGTTGCAGGGTTTTGAGATTGCCACCAGCTTTCCCTTTGAACTCTTCCGCAAGGCAGTGGAAATCGAGGACCCGCAGACGGTAATTGTGTTTCCTCGGCCTGCCCCTGTCCAAAACCTGTTGCTGTGGGAACAATTGAGCGGCGGTAGCCAGTTGCGCCCTCAGGCCGGCCAGGAGGGGGACTACCTTAGCCTGCGGCCCTATCGTCCCCAGGATGATCTGCGCTCGGTGCACTGGAAGATCTCGGCCAAACGGGATCAACTGGTTGTGCGGGAGCTGGAGCGCCCCCGTTCCCAGGCCATCGTCCTCTGTTTTGAAAATCGCTGGCAGCCGCGGGGAGAAAGCCCTGAAGCCCATCGCAACAAGCTGGAGCGGGCCGTAGAGCGCTGTGCCGGGATCCTCACCTATTTGATTCGAGAAGGCTATCCTGTGGCGCTGGCCACCTTGCAGGAGCGAACTGCTTTTGGAGCGGATCTGGCCCACCAAGACCGGCTGTTAACTCTGTTGGCCCAACTAACGTTTGTCGGGGATCCCCAACTCAACTCTCAACTGGCTGATCCCTCTGCCGGGTTTAACCTCACCCCTCAAGATCGCTGTGTGCTGCTGGCCCATCCCGACCAGGATGGAAAATCTGCCCCGGTTCATCTCATCCACCCAGGGTTGCTGTTGCAATTTATCCCCATTGAGTGAACTTCAGACCCATTTTGAAAGTTTAGGTGCCTACCCTTTGCTGCAGATTAGGCGCCAGATAGCCGCGTTCCCCCAAGCTTTCCAGCAGGGGCCCATAGCGATCGAACTTGACCACGCTGACCGAGGCAGCCAAAACCTCGATGCGATCCCGGTAGCGGCCCAGGTGAATGCCCAGCAGGCTGCGGAGAAGAATCTGAAGGGTGGCCTTGTTTGTGGGAGACGATATCTCCGCCACAACCGGCAGGGCGCGGTTGGCAATTTGCACAGCGGTTTCGCCACCTGGGGGCGTTCCAGGCGGGCTCGGTCCTCCAGCGCCAGTAGGCTTCGGGATGGTCTTCGCGGGCCTCGGCGTGGGTTTTGCCCTCCCACTCGCTGTAGTGGATTGGATTTCCCTATCTCCAACCCCGTCTTCTCTGCCAGCGGCCTGAGAGTAGCCAAGGTGCGCCGCATCGGGCTGACGTAGAGGGCCTGCCAAGGGATCCCGGCATAGGCGGCGGCAAAAGCTTCTGCCATCGGCTGGCCTTCGGGGGTGAGGTCGGGATCGAGGGCGCCACAAAAGCTACTGGAACGGCTGTAGGGGGTTTCCCCGTGTCTGAGTAGGTACAGTCTGAGGCTCATGGGAGAAGATTCCAGGGGAGTTAAACTCCGCTACTCTAGCTCCCCAACTTTGATCCCTTTATCCCCCCTCGGGGCGGTGGTTGGTGGTGGGGATGTAGATGCGGCTGCCGGCCCACTGCAGCTTTTCTCGCAAGGTGCGGAAGTAGGAGAGGTCTTTTTCTAGGATCATCAGCTTGGCCGGCAGGGGAGCCCGTTGAATTTGCACCCACTGGCCGGGGTTGACCGATTGAGCCAAGACACCATCAGTCCAGAGGCGGGTCAGCCCTTCCGGATCGGCAAGGGGCCAGATCTCCACCGTGGCTGTGCCGCTGATAACAATGGGCCGGCTGGACAAGCTGAGGGGACAAATGGGAGTGATGATGATGGCCTCAAAGGTAGGCTCCAGGATGGGGCCATTGGCTGCCAAAGTGTAGGAAGTGGATCCCGTTGGCGTGGCCACCAGCACGCCATCCCCGTGGTACTGATCCAAAATCTCGCCATTGACTTCGATTTCCATGATGGCGGCGGGCAGGCGTTCCCGGTTGATGGGCTTGAGGCACATTTCGTTGAGGGCGTAGTAGACTTCGCTGACCGGGTGGCCCTGCCGCTTGCCCTCCCCAGGGATAGCCCCTTGCCCCAATTGCGCTTGCTCCCAAATCTGGGCCTGCAACATCATGCGGGCTTGCAGGACGAAGTCTCCTGCCTGGATGCGATCCCAGGGATCCTGATGCAGCACCCGCTCCGACTGGGCCAAAAACCCCAGCCTGCCCCCCGACTGAATGGGCAAAATCGGGATCCCGTGCGGGGCCAGGTGGCGGGCTGCCGCCAACACCGACCCATCTCCCCCCAGCACCACCACCAGATCGATGGGATCCGAAGTGGCCTCCAAAAAGACCGGGTAGGGGTTGTGGTGCAAGCCGGTGGGAGCGGTCAGCACCGTAACGCCGCGCCGACGCAATTGCTCCGCACACAATTGACAGGCGGCTTTGCTCTCCCGATCCCCCTCCTTGTAGGCGATCACCACCAAGCCCAAGTCCATAAGCCCTCGCCCAGAGATCCCTTCCGATCATCCCTCTTGGGGCTGAAGGTTGCCCAGAAGGCCTCATTTCCCCAAGCATTTCCTTTTGCTTTCTTCACATTTACTGGGGATCTTTAAAAAAATCTCTAAATAGTCATTCCAAATAGCAGTGAAAAACAGCTCGTCGCGTCGTTATTGCTAGGCAGCGCTGCCGCAAACGCGCCGCTCCAACTCCCCTCTCCCAGAGGGAGAGGGGTTGGGGGTGAGGGCTTGAGCGGCGCAGAGTTCCCAGAGCGTCAAAGGTTGGGATCCCTGAGTTGGACGGGGAAAGGAGCGGGTATAAACTCCAGCAATTGGTTTATCGTATGGACATCCCTGCCCAAGCTGCCTCCTTATGTCTTCTGAACTCACCAATCGCATTTTGGGTGGCCGCTACCAACTGATTCAAGAAATCGGTGGCGGCGGCATGGGATCCGTCTTTCGCGCTTTGGACTTGCACAACAACCGCCAAGAGGTGGCTGTTAAGATCCTGCATGCCCCTATGCTGCTGAGCCGAGGTGACGCCCAGACCGATTTGCGTCGCCGCTTTGCCGAAGAGGTTCGCGTCAGCACCCTTCTGGGCCAGCATCCCCGCATCGTCAAAGTCTTGGATCACGGCCAAGAGGGGGAGCAGGCCTACTTGGTGATGGAATACCTCAAGGGGCAGGATCTGGGCAAGCTGATTCGAGAAAAAGGGGCTCTGCCGCTCCGGCAAGCCCTTCGGCTGGCCCTGCAGGCTTGTGAGGGGCTGCACTTTGCTCATACATTTCAAGCCAAGGTCGAGGGCCGCGAGATTCGGGGCGTGATTCACCGCGACATCAAGCCCAGCAACCTGTTTGTTGAGCGGGTTTTTCGAGATGGCCAGCTCACGTCGCAACTGAAAATCCTCGACTTCGGCGTAGCCAAAACCTTGGCTGATCACACCCTTAGCCTGGGCACCCAAAAAGGGGGTGGATTTATCGGCACCGCTCGTTACGCCTCTCCCGAACAGATACGGGGCAAGTCTCTGGATGCCCGCTCAGACATTTACTCCCTGGGGGTGGTGCTCTACGAGATGCTGACGGGATCCATGCCCTTTCAATTGGAAACCGACTCTCTGCACAGTTGGATCCACGCCCATTGCTACGAAAGCCCCCTTGAGATCAACCCGGAGACAACCCCGCAGCCGATCCCGCCCGCCTTGGCAGCAGTGGTGATGGATTGCCTCAAGAAAAACCCCGACGAGCGGCCGCAGACGATGCAGGAGCTAGGGGAGCGGCTGCTGCAAGCCTATGAGCTGACGGTAGCCACTCAACTCTCCAGCAGCCAGGCCAGTACCGTGATTCTTCCCACCAGCGGTGCCAAGGCTCAAGGCCATGCTCCGCCTTCTTCTATTTCTAGGCCGCCAATCGAAACCACCAGCAATACAAGATCGACTGCTGCAGCCGCCTTTGAAGATATCCGCGATGAGGATTTGGATCTCATTGAAGAGGAGCCGGTCTCCCCTCCAGGTGCAGGGATCCCCTACTACATCGCCGAGCGGGCACCTCTCCCCTCAACTACCTCGGCAGAAGCTGCGCCGGATCCCTCCTCTCAAGCTGCAGGCGAAACTGTCAAAACGCCCTCTACAGTCATCCCAGCCAGCAACACTCGTCCGGCTGCTCCTCCTCAGGATCCCCCCGTCCCACCACGGACGGATACCCCCCGCACCCGCCCCCTGCCGCGAGCTGCCCCCCCAACGGTTCTCCAGCCTTCTGGCAGCAGCCTCAAGTGGGTCTTGGCTGGGGGAGGCGCTGTGGCTTTGTTGGCCGCGTTTTTGCTCTGGCCGCGCCCAGCAACCCGCGATACCCAGGAAGAACCGGAGCCGATCCCTACCGCCGCAGTCACCCCGACACCTACCCTCGAGCCCGTCCCCACCCCCACGCCGGTGGCGACACTTACTCCAACTCCGGCACCGACACCTACTCCCACTCCAGTAGCAACGCCTACTCGAACTCCGGCACCGACACCTACTCCCGTTCCAGTGGCAACGCCTACTCGAACTCCGGCACCGACACCTACTCCCACTCCAGTAGCAACGCCTACTCGAACTCCAGTAGTGCCACCCACTCCCACTCCGGTGCCAACACCAACGCTTACCCCTATCCCTCGATTGACGCCGCTTGTTCCTCGCACTCCTACCCCTACCCCAACTCTACCTCCGCCTCCCACGTCGACTACACTTCCACCAACGCCAACGCTTGTGCCAGAGCTTGCCTTGAGCGGCCAGTGGCTCTACGAGGGAGGATCCTTTGTCTGGCAGGGATCCCTGTGTAAGGTTAATGTTGCAACCGGTATCCAGGAAACCGTCTCCATTCGTCAAGACGGCAACCAGCTCAGGGTTTCCTCTCCCGGTTTTGCGGAGCGCAGCGGCCAGCTCATCGGCAACCAATTTTCTGTCAGCGGCAGGATAGGGGGCAGCGGTACTCCAACCATCACGTGGAGTGGCACTGTCAGCCCTGACGGGCGCTCCATTCGCGGTACAGCTACCTGTGGCAGCGCCAGCTTTGCCATCAGGCTCATCCGCCAGAGTTAAATACCCACGCCGCCGCCTCGGTCGCCGCCACCGCCGTTCTCCGGATCCTCCGGCTTCTGCTGGATGGCAGGGGGAGGAGGAGGAGTGGCAGAGGTTTCCCTGACCACCTCGAGGGTGTAGGGGCCGCGGCCAGGGCTACCCGGAGCAGAGCTGCGGGCATTCTGGGCCCAGTAGCTATGCACCAGCACTAAGTAACAGCGGTCTTGCCGTACTGGGATCGTCAGCTCAGAGGTGGTGAAATTGCCAGGAGCTGCGTCATCGTTGATAAAGATGAGTTCCGGATCAGAGTTCCTGTTGGCATCAAGGCCAAGGATGACCAGCAGAGGATCGAAGACTGAACTGGTTAGGCGGATAGTAACTCCGGTAACATTAGCTGCAGAAGGAAAGTAAGGGAATCCGTCAACGTAAAAGGTAAAGGTGCCAGGGGGGGGTGGGACTTCTCGGGCATTTATAACATTGTCGTTCTCATCGAAGTAGATCTCCAAGTCGCTATTGGGCCCCAAGGTTCCGCTGCGGCTATCTCCTTGGCGGCGCAGGCCAATTGATGCGAAAAACTCTGGGCTAAAGGCCTGCTCGCAGACATTGACCGGAGGTGGCACCGTCCCCCCAGACCCCCCACAGCTTGCTAGAAGGAGAGTCGAGGCTAGAAGGCCCCAGAAAAAACGCACCTGCAATCCCCCAACCTTCGATGCCGGCAATGACGACATAGACACTCCTCTGCCACAGGATCATTACCTTCTCCAGACTACAGCCATTTCGGCAAGCTGCAGCAAACCAGGATGCCCTTCCGATCTAGTTAGTCTGCCTCCTTAGAGCAGCGATACCCAGCAAGAGCAACTCCATTTTTCCCCTGGCCTAGTGCCTCTTAGGCAGATGTCGGGTAGAGTTGGCGATAGCCATCGCTGCCGTATTGGTTAACCTATGAACAACCCGCCGAGTAGCCCGAATCGGGATTGCTTTTCACAGCGCTCCAGGCAGGGCAACCTAGGCCGGAGCTTCCCCCTCCAGGGTCTGGGACTCGGCTTGTTGTGCGGATCGCTGCTATTGGGGGCAGGGGGCGGCCGATTTCTAACTTGGGCCCAGGAAGCGGAACAGCAGCCAGAGCCAGAAGTCCCCCTACCGGTGAGAGACCTCGATCCGGCGGTGCAGATCCGAGTTCGGAACGAGCTGGTTAAACTTTGCGGAGATTACCGATGCGAAGGCTATCGCTTCCCCGTGCGGGTTTTGGTCAGGCCTGAAGATACTCTGGAAACTCTGCTGGAGCGGCTGGATACAGAGATGCTGCGGGAGGTGGATCGGGTGTTTCAAACTCGGCCTGACTTGAACCGTGTCATCGTCGATGGCTATGTCTTTGTGGGCACTCCCTCTTTCGCCAGTCGGGAAGTACTGCTGCAAACGTTGTTGGTGCCCCGTCACCGCTGGGCGGTGGGTCGCTTTGGGCTAGAGCAGGATGGAATCTTCTATGCCGAGCTGCTGGAACAGGTAACGCCCTTTTTAACTCGGCCGCAAACCCCGACCCCTCCGCCTGGGGCTGTGCTTGAAGAGCCTGGGCCTGCTCTACCTCCCACGCCAGCTCCTGGAGAGACACCAACGCCCCCACCGCAAGCAACGCCAGAAGCTTCGCCAACCCCCGAAGCTCCACCGCCACCGGGGGATGTCATCGAGCGGCAGCCCATTTAGCCTTGATAGGGCTGGCTGCTGTTTAACGTAAGGTGCGGAATTCCCCACCGTATAGACGGTGGGGATGGATAGCACCCTCTGACTGATTCTGGATGTATT
>NZ_JANSIZ010000043.1:0-24451 GCF_047462315.1 Synechococcus sp. H60.2
CATCAAGTCGCATACTAAGGCAACAGTTTGCGGAACAGCTCAATAAAGTGTACTGGGGAAAGGCTAAGCTTTGGCATAATTCTAAGTGCATTGTCTCATGCGGCGGTGCACCTCTAGAAATTGTGAAGCGATATATCCAGAATCAGTCAGGGGGCGCTATCCCTCCCCACCCGGGTGGGGAATCCCGCGCCTTACGTTGAAGACTAGAAAAGAAATGGGTACAGCAAGCTTAGACCCCTTCGCATAGGTTCAATCGTGAGGGAGCAAAAAGCATGTTTTGGCAGTGGCAGCGACCTTTGGCCTTGCCTGCTCCAGTGGGACGCAACTGGGCCGTTGGCATGGGAGCAGGGATCGCCTGGCTGACCTCTGGGCCGGCTCTTGCTCACCACGTTTTGGGCGGGAGATTGCCGGCCACAGGATGGGAAGGATTTCTCTCGGGGCTGGCTCACCCTGTTATTGGCTTAGATCACCTGGCCTTTGTGGTGGCCATTGGTCTCATTGCGGCAGGGCAGCCCTGGCGCTATGGGATCCCGCTGGGCTTTGTGCTGGCCGGTCTGGTGGGCACCGGGATCCACCTGGCCGGCTGGGATCCCCTGGGGCTGACGGAGTTGGCCATTGCCTGCTCCATAGTTCTCTTTGGCCTGCTGCTGGTTCAATCGCGGCAGATCCCAAGTTGGCTTTTGCTGCTGTGGGGATCCCTGGCGGGGCTATTCCATGGCTATGCCTATGCCGAAGCGATCATCGGTGCCGAACCCATGCCCTGGCTGGGCTATCTGCTGGGGTTGAGCACCGTTCAATATGGGGTAGCGCTCCTTGCCCTCTGGGCGGCTGAAACCTGGGCAGAGAGGATCCCTGGCTTAATCCGCAGTGCCGGCTGGATGATTGCAATAGTGGGGGCTATATTCCTAACGTTGGCGGTGGTGAGCTCCTAGACACCCTTGCACTGGGGATCCCCAATCCGGTACAAGGATAACGGTGAAGATGAGTAACAACAAGGGGAGATCCCATGGAGCGCACCTTTATCGCCATTAAGCCAGACGGCGTGCAGCGGGGTCTGGTGGGCACCATCATCCAGCGCCTGGAAAGCCGGGGCTACCAATTGGTGGGCCTAAAGCTGGTGCAGGTAAGCCAAGAGCTGGCGGAAGCCCACTACGCTGAACACAAGGAGCGCCCCTTCTTCCCCGGTTTGGTGAAGTTCATCACCTCAGGGCCGGTGGTGGCCATGGTCTGGCAGGGCAAAGGGGTGATTGCTGCCGCTCGCAAGCTCATTGGCAAGACCAACCCTTTGGACGCCGAGCCGGGCACCATCCGCGGTGATTTTGGCATTGATATTGGCCGCAACCTCGTCCATGGCTCCGATGGCCCCGAGACCGCCCAACGGGAGATCGCCCTTTGGTTCCAGGAATCCGAGCTGGTAAGCTGGACGCCCGCCACCCAAAGCTGGATTTACGAGTAGGCATAGCCGGCGGCAGCAAAATGGCTCGTCGCGTCGATCCCTAGTTCTCTTCTCCCTTTGAACAGAGGCTAGAGATAAAAGGCAAAGCCAAGCTGGCCCTAGCCAGAACGGGAATCAAGGCCGACAGGCTCAGAAGCGGCGGAGCTTTCGCTGGGATCCGGGAGATACAGCCGCTCTTCCGAGGCATCGTACTCAAAGAGCTCCGCATAGCGCCCCCAGTCAACGGCTGTAGCAAACTGCCGCTCAGCTTCTTCGTGGGGAAAATGTTCGTCCCAGAGATCCAAGAAGAAGTCCGCCCGCATGGAGCGGCTGTTTTTTTCTTCCAGCGTCTGCAGGATGCTCTTGAAGACCGGCACCCGTGCCAAAAGCTGCTGTCGGAAGAGATCCTTGCTGCGCAAGATGGTGGTGTTCGCAAAGTCTTGGCCGATCTCGGTCAGTTGTACCACCCTGCCGCTTACCTCGGCAAAGCCCAACAGCACCGCCGCATCCAAAATCGGCAGCAAGTCATCCACCGCCAGTTGCAGCCGCTCGGCCAGCTCGGCAATCTCTACCCGTGCCTGCGGCCATTCCACAATCAGCTCCAGCAAACCACTGATGCCGCCCACCCGCGCATGGGGCAGGGGCAGCGCGTAGGGAGAAGTTGCCCTACTGCTTACCGAAGTGGGGGCAGCCACCTCGCCGGTTACCGGGATCTCCGGATTGGTCATGATCTCGTAGATGTAGTCGACCAGGGACTTGAAGCGGGGATCCGTACGTTCGTGGGGCCGCGGCAGGTCGATTTTCACCTCTCCCCGGATCCGCCCCGGCTTGGATCCCAGGATCACCACCCGATCCGCCAAAAACACGGCCTCTTCGATGTTGTGGGTAACGATGAGAATGCTCTGGGAAGGGAAGGCCTGGGTGTTCCAGAGCTCGTCGATCTCCCCCCGCAGGTTCTCCGCCGTCAGCACGTCCAGAGCGCTGAAGGGCTCGTCCATAAACAGCACCTTGGGCTCTAGAACAAAGGCGCGGGCAAAGCCCACCCGCTGCTTCATGCCCCCCGAGAGTTCCTTGGGGTAGGCGTTCTCGAACCCATCCAGGCCCACCAGGTCGATGGCCTTGAGGGCCCTTTGCCGCCGGATCTCGCGCGGGATCCCTTGAGCCTGCAGCCCCAGCTCCACATTTTCCTGCACCGTCAGCCAGGGCAAGAGAGCAAAACTCTGAAACACCATGGCCACATCCGGGTTGGGGCCCCGCAGAGGACGTCCATTGCTCAACACTCGCCCTTCGCTAGGCGGGATCAGGCCCGCCATGATGCGCAGCAGGGTGCTTTTGCCGCTGCCGCTGCGGCCCAACAAAGCCAAAACTTCCCCTGCCCGCACTTGCAAATCTATCTGGCTTAAAACCGTAAACTCGCCCTTGCCCTCCGGCAAAGGAAAGCGCTTGTAGACCCTCTCAACTTCGATCAGAACCGGAGAAGCTGCAGAACTCATATCAGATAGCCTCAAAGATTAAAGGTGATATTTTTCTTCTGCCAATTGATACAACCGCCGCCAGAAAAGGCGATTGATGCCCACCACAAACAAGCTCATCATGCCAATGCCCAAAGTAATGCGGGGCCAATC
The DNA here is from genome assembly GCF_047462315.1 of Synechococcus sp. H60.2. Classification (NCBI taxonomy): domain Bacteria; kingdom Bacillati; phylum Cyanobacteriota; class Cyanophyceae; order Synechococcales; family Synechococcaceae; genus Synechococcus; species Synechococcus sp. H60.2. The sequence continues at coordinate 3,061 of NZ_JANSIZ010000043.1, forward strand.
TCCCACCGCCGTTGCCTCAGCGATATAGGTGCCCAATCCCGTAGCCTTGAGAGTGGTGGATCCCCAGGCCACGATCTCCGAGACAATGCTAGCGTTCCAAGCGCCGCCGCTGGCCGTGATCCCCCCGGTAACCCAGGCAGAAAAGATCCCCGGAATAATCAGCTTTTGCCAGAGCTGCCATCCCCGCAAGCCCACATCCACGGCCATCTCGCGCAAATCTGTGGGAATGCTCTGGGCGCCAGCAATGGAGTTAAAGAGAATGTACCACTGCGCTCCCAACGACATCAGCAAAATGCTGCCCCACTCAATGCTAATTTGGGTGCGGATGAAAAACAGCGTGGCAAATGGAAAGAGGAAATTGGCCGGAAAAGCTGCCAGAAATTGCACCACCGGCTGCAGCAACTTTGCCAGGTGTGGATTAAAGCCGATGGCCACTCCGATCGGCGTCCAGATCACGGTGGCGAAAACCAACAGCACGCTGACCCGCAGCAGGGTGAGGATCCCCAGCCCAAAGGTCAGCAGCACCTCCCCGAAACCCACGGTGGTGGACACAAAATGAACAATCCAAATCCCGATCCCGCCAATGGCCAGCCAAGAGAGCTGAGTCAACAGCCGCTCGCGGCGTCGCTCCGCCTCGGGATTGGGTGGATCCCCCCAGCGCGGGCGAGTTAAATAGGACAACAGCCGATCCGCCAATTCTCGGAAGGGAGCCAGCCAATTGCCCAGCAACCGCGGGATCCGTGCTGTGGTTAGCAGATCATACAGCCACGACTCCGGGGCAGCCGCACTGGCGCTCTGCTCCAGGCGAAACTTATCCGACCAGGCCACCAGAGGCCGCCAGAAGAGCTGATCCACCAGCAGGATCACCACCGCCATGGTCAAAAGCGCCCAGCCCAACTTGGGCAGATCTTCAGCTTGAATGGCGGCTTCCACATAGGATCCCAGGCCGGGCAGGGTGTACTCCTGGTTAAGCACGCTGATGGCCTCGCTGGCGGCCACAAAGAACCATCCCCCGCCAAAACTCATCATGGCGTTCCAGATGAGGCCCACCATCGCTGCCGGCACTTCCAACTGGACGAAGCGCTGCCAGCCCGACAAGCGGTAGAGGGTAGCCGCTTCCACCAGCTCCTGCGGCAGGGTGCGCAAGGATTGGTAAAAGGAAAAAGTCATGTTCCAAACCTGGCTGGTGAAGATGGCGAAGATAGAAGCCGCCTCCAGACCCAGCAGGCTGCCGGGAAAAAGTGCGATGAAGCCGGTAACGGTAATGGAGAGAAACCCCAACACCGGCACCGATTGCAGGATGTCCAACAAAGGGATCAAAATTCGCTCCGCCCAGCGGCTTTTGGCGGCGATATACCCGTAGATCAGGGTAAAAAGGGTGGAAAAGAAGAGGGCGATGAACATGCGCAAGGTGGAGCGGGCGGCGTAGTAGGGCAGGTTGCGCGGATCCAAGTCGATCTGAGGCACCACCGCCGGCGGCTGAAACTGCTCAAAAGCCCCCGTCCCCACCTGCGCCACCAAGGCCAGGAGAACCAAAGTGCCCAGAATAATAGCCCCATCAGCAGCCCCAGCCGGCAGCCGACGGAGCACCTCCGGAGAAGGAAAAGTCCTCATGTCCCCTGAATAGGCCTGGGATCCGCGCTCAGTGTACACTGTTTGCGGTTAAGTTAAAAAGGGGTTCGAGCTGGAGGATCCGGCCTGCTATTCTTCCTCCGGCAACTCGGGAGGAGGTTCATTCCACCTGGGATCGTCGAGGATAGCTTTTTTGGTTTCTTTGAGCTGTTTCCACAGTTGTTTAATTTGGCGATAGGCCTCTTCCGGGGTAATCTTGCCCCCTGTTTCTAAGCCACAAATCAGCGACACCTTATTGCTAAATTCCTGGAGATTGGCATCGAAAATTAAGTTCTGCGGCTTCACCTCACCCCAGTAGGGATAGCGAGGGGAAATAAATTCATCCTTGTTGTGAGAAGGGTTTGACTCTGTCATGTCGCGACCACACGGTGAAAGGCCTATTACAACGAGGTCAATATCAGAAGCGCAGTCGAGACAAAATCGTATCCAGGAATGGAGGCTATAGACGTTTTTTCTTGACCGGCTTAGCTGGTTTGGGTGCTTTGGCGGGATCCGAGGGCGGATAGGGTTGAGCGGACTTTGGCTGTTGCCCGCGAGTGGAGGGGGGAGAGTGTTTCTTGAGTTTGGGGCGGGGAGTTGAGCGCTTTGGGCGTGGCGGCGCTTTGAGCACAGGGCCGACAGGAGTTCCTGCCTCCACGTAGAGCAGGGATCCGCGGCGGCGCACCTGTAGATCCCAGAAGGTGCCCACTCCTTTGCCCGGCAAGGATCCGATCAGGCGCAGTTTAAAAGCCTGAGGCTTGGGAGCTGTTGCTGCAGGAGACGCAGTGCCCTTTGCCGTCTGGGCCCGCTGAGGGGAAGAGCTGGCGGAGTTCTTTTTGCTGGATTGACGGATTTTGACGATAATGAACCCTTTTTCCTGCGATTGGAAGACGACCTCGCCGCGAATGGAAAACCAGTCCGGCACCACCGTCGGACGGGATCCCTCTGGCAGGGTTTGCCCCATTTCTTCTGGGGCCCACACCCCCATCAATTGTACATGCAGATCTTGGCTCTTGTCGCGGGTGCGGGGATAGACCACCCACAAATAGTTGCGTTCTGGCTTCAGGTGCTTGCGCACCAGGCTCATTACCCGGCCTAGCAGTACCGCATTGAGATCTAAACCATCCGAGGTGCGCAAAATCCCGCGAGTGAAGTGGTTGGGCGAGGGAATGTACCGCCCCTCGATGAGGCCGATGGCCCGGTACTGCATCTCTTCCCCGGGCGGCGGGATGGGCTCTAGGCAAGGTCGCTCTCTTCCCATCGCTTTCTTCTGCTCTAGACTAGCGGCGGCGGCAACAACAGGCAGGCCCCCACCAGAAGCTGACCCGACCTCTTGAGCTGATTCCCTGGGCTCGCTGGTTGAGGTGGGCCGGGGGGGCCGTACAATTCGGAGGGGAGGTCTCAGATCTGAGGACATCGTAACGGTTCCGTTGCAGTCAATCCAGGAGGTTTACCAGAATGCCTAGCGGTCGGCGACGACGCTCGTCTGGCAGTGCAAGACATCTGCTGTTGCCAAAACGGGGCTTACCTCTCCCTTTGACCCAAGACCCGCTCAACACACTACCGAGCCCCACAAGCTTTCCTCTTTTACTCCCGTCAGCAGACCCGCCCAGGGCCTGCGCCCAACCCATCGAGGTTCAGCAGTTGTCATCACTGTAGCTGAAGTCTAACCGATAGTAGCAACTGCTCCGGTTCAGGTTGCAGAATGTTGAGCTACAGAGCCGCACCCTTTCCTCAGCTTGCGCACGGCGGCCCAGGACGAAGCCAGCTATGCCAAGATCCCTCCCCTATCCCTTGTTGGGATCCGCCTCTACCCATGTCTGAGGGGTGAAGCTGCCGTGGAGGCCGTAGGGAATATGGTGCCGCAAGGGGATCCGCGCCACCGGGCCGGCTGCCAGGTTGGCAGCTTCTAGGATCACTACCTGCGAGCGCTGACTGGCGGCATCAAAGACCACTGTTACAATCCAGCCGGCTTCCTCCGCAGCGTCCTCAGGATCGGGGATGAATACCGGCTCTCCCACAAAGCCGCGCGGGGCAAAGCTGTATTGCTCACTGCGGCCTGTTGTCGTGTCTAGCCTAAGAATGGCCTGCAAGGGGGCGTTGGGACCGGGAGCATGGGTAGCCCCAATGTAGATATAGCGATGGGATCCCCCCATGCAGGCGGGGTGAATAGCCGGAAACTCCACCGAGCGATCAAGCAGGAGCTCCCGCTTAACCTTGCCCGTCTTGGGATCCAGCTCAAACCGCCACAGCTTGCCGGCTGGCACCTGGGCAAAGTCAATTTGCAAGTAGTCAGCCCCCGGCTCCAGGGCAGGGTAGGTTTCGTAGAGAACGGCATCGACCACCACCTGATCCCCAACGTCGTAGCCGTTAACAAAATGAAAGACAAACCCTGGCTCCGTTTGCAGTTGCAGCGGCTCGCCCTGTTGGGGAAATAGCCAGATGCGGGTGGGCTCTCCTTTTTTTAAGGTCAAGCAGGTGCCTGCCGGCTGCCAGCCCAACACATAGGGCAAGGGGTTAAAGGCCACCGGGTTCTGGAAGAAGATCCAGTAGCGGGGAGTCCAGACAAAGTCGTGCAGAAAGGCAAAGCTGGGCAGGCGGTAGTCCCGCTTTTCCACCAGCTGTCCTTGGGCGTCGACGCGGTAAAACACCAGTATGGAGGGGGGCCCTGTCTGCACCCCAAAGGCCATGAGATCCCCCGTGGCTGGATCCCGGCGGGGATGAGCCGTAAAAGGCTGGTTGGGGGCAAGGGCACCGGCAAAGGTTTCGATCCCTTCGGTGGCCAAGGTGGCCGGGTTCAGCCGATAGGGGGCGCTGGCCTCCCAAAGCGCTAGCAGCTTGCCGCCTTGGTAGATGACGTTGGTGTTGGCGGGATTTTTGAAGCGCAGATCGAGGAAATTGGCCCACCAGCCCCCCGGCTTCTGGGTGCCGAAAACGCCGCGGTAGAGCACCCGTCCCGCCTTCTCCTCTGCCTCAAACTCGGGAGTGCGCACAAACCGGTTGCGGAAATGCACCCGCCCGCCTACAAAGGTGATGGCACACACCATACCGTCGCCGTCGAAGGGATGGCCATAGCGCTGGGATCCCGCCTCCAGCTTGCCGGGCCCATTGCGAAATAGGGTTCCCTGCAGCCTCTCAGGGATCCGTCCCTCGATCTCTGTCACCCAATAGTCGTACTCGTGGGACAAGGAGCGGTAGCCCAACTGCCAGTCGGTGGTGCTGTAGGAGCGGGAAGCAACGCTGACCATGGCCAGTCTGCAAGCGACGCCTTCTATTGTTGCTTAAACTTTCGTAAAGTCGCCAGCCTTTCTCGGTCCAGGTAGCGGGATCCCAAGATGGAGCTGCTCCAATTGAACTATGGTAGGAAATGCCCTAGCAGCCCTTGACAGGATGAACAGCGCTCATGTTTGATGCCCTCTCCGAGAAGTTGGAACTGGCCTGGAGAAAACTGCGCGGCCAGGACAAGATCACCGAAACCAACATTCAGGAAGCCCTGCGGGAGGTGCGGCGCGCCCTGTTGGACGCCGACGTCAACCTCCAGGTGGTGAAGCAGTTTATCGAGGACGTGCGGCAGGCCGCTCTGGGAGCTGAGGTCATCCTGGGGGTGACGCCAGACCAGCAGTTTATCAAGATCGTCCACGACGAGCTGGTGAAGGTGATGGGGGAGGCGAATGTGCCCATTGCCCAGGCGGAGCAGCCCCCCACCATTGTGCTCATGGTCGGCCTGCAGGGATCCGGCAAAACCACCACCTGTGCCAAGCTGGCTTTGTATTTGCGCAAGCAGGGCAAAAGGCCACTCCTGGTGGCTGGCGACATCTATCGTCCGGCGGCCATCGACCAGCTCAAGACCCTGGGCCAGCAGATTCAGATTCCTGTCTTCGACCTGGGCAAGACGGATCCCGTCGAGATCGCCTGCCAGGGAGTGGCAGCCGCGCGGGAACAGGGCTACGACTACGTTATCTTGGATACCGCCGGTCGCCTGCAGATTGACCTGGAGATGATGGCGGAGCTGGAGCGGATCAAGGCGGCGGTGCAGCCCCACGAGATCCTGCTGGTGGTGGACGCCATGATTGGGCAGGAGGCCGCCAACCTCACCCAGGCCTTCCACGAGCGGCTGGGTCTTACCGGCGCCATCCTCACCAAGCTAGACGGCGATACCCGCGGCGGGGCAGCCCTCTCCATCCGCCAGGTGTCCGGCCAGCCCATCAAGTTCGTCGGCGTCGGCGAAAAGGTGGAGGCTTTGGATCCCTTTTATCCGGATCGCATGGCCTCCCGCATTTTGGGCATGGGAGACATCCTCAGCCTGGTGGAAAAAGCCCAGGAGGCAATTGACCTGGGAGATGCCGCCGCTATGGCGGAAAAGATGATGACCGCCCAGTTCGATTTCACCGATTTCCTCAAACAAATGCGCCTGATCAAGCGCATGGGATCCCTGGCCAGCTTGCTGCGGCTGATGCCGGGGATGGGGAAGATCAGCGAGGAGCAACTGCAAAAAGGACAAGACCAACTGGCCCGTGCCGAGGCCATGATCAACTCCATGACCCCCGAAGAGCGCCGCAACCCCGACCTCTTGGCCCGCAGCGTCAGCCGCAAGCGGCGGGTGGCCCTGGGCTCCGGCCACAAGCTGGAGGATGTCAGCCGCCTAGTGAGCGATTTTCAGCGCATGCGCGACATGATGCGCAGCATGAGCCTGGGCGGCCTTCCGGGGATGCCGGGTGGACGAGGCCCACTGCCGGTGGGCGGCCCCCAGTGGCGGGGACGTTCTGCAGCGCCGCCGCGACAGCAGCCCAGCCGCAAGCCGGGCAAAGGTGGGGGCAAAAAGGGAGGCGGCAGCCGCGGGTTTGGCAGCCATTGAGAGCGGCCCATGCCCTTCCATGTTGTTTTGGTAGCTCCGGAGATCCCAGCCAACACGGGGAACATTGCCCGCACCTGTGCAGCTACCCGCACGCCCCTCCACCTGGTGGATCCCTTAGGGTTTCGCCTCTCGGATCGCTACCTCAGGCGGGCAGGGCTGGACTATTGGGAGCACGTCCAACTGCATCGCTATCCCTCTTGGTCTGCTCTGGTGCAAGCCCATCCCGAGGCGCGGTTCTGGTGCTTTAGCGTGCGGGGCAAGGCCCTCTACACCGAGGTGGCCTATCAGCCCGGAGACTGGCTGGTGTTCGGCAGCGAAAGCTGCGGCCTGGATCCCATGTTCTTGGAAACTTACCCGAGCGTGCGGATCCCCTTGAGCGGGCCGGTGCGCAGCCTCAATCTCAGCAATGCGGTGGCGATCGCCCTCTTTGAAGCGTTGCGTCAACAGGGATTTTCCACCCAATGAGGCGAAGGCTGGCCGGACAAGGCGATGGGCGGCAAACTAACGGTGGTATCTATACAGGGGTGGCAGTGGAAGACAGGTCTGGGGCCGGTTTGGGCCAGCAACCTTTGCAGACCCGACAGAGGAGCCGGCAACTTGCCCAACGGCAGCGGGGCAGACCTGCTTCGCCCCCTTGGCCCCCCAGCCACTGGCCCCAGGGATCCCGGCTGGCGTGGCTTTTGGGGGAGCGGATCCCGACAGCCCGGCAACTGAACTTTCGCGTCGGGGCGGTGGGCCTCGTTCTGGCTGGTGCTCTAATGGGGGTGGGGGCACGTTTGGTCTATTTACAACACCACCAGGGCCCGCTCTTACAGCAGCGGGCCGAGGCCCAGCAACGAGCCCAACTCCGACCCTTCCTCCCCCGCCGCTCGATTGTGGATCGCCACTCCGTAGCTCGGCAGCAGGCGGAGCTGTTGGCTGTAGATCGCCCTGTCTATACCCTTTGGGCCCACCCTCGCCTCTTCGGCAAGCGTACCCCCCAGGAGATTGCCACTGCTCTGGCCCCTCTGCTGCGGCGGCCAGTTGAGCAATTGACTCAGCAGTTGTCGGCCACTCACGCGGTACGGCTGGAGCGCTGGCTGTCGCCGGAAGTGGCGGCTCAAATTCAGGCTTTGTACCTGGACGGCCTGGAACTGGTGAGCGAGCGGCAGCGGGTCTATCCCCAGAAGGAAATGGCCGCCGAAGTGGTGGGCTATGTGGATCTGGATCACCGTGGCCAAGCGGGGCTGGAGTACTCTCAACAGGTCTTGCTGGAGCGGACGGTTCAGCCTGTCACCCTTCCCCGCGATGGCTACGGCCAGTTGTTGGCGGCCGAAGTGCCGGAAGGACTGTTGCAATCCCAGGAGACGGTGCTGCAACTCACCCTGGATATGCGGCTGCAGCGGGCTGCCCGCGCCGCCCTGAAAACGCAACTGGAACGGTTTCAAGCCCTACGGGGCACCGTGATCGTCCTGCAACCTCACACGGGAGAGATCCTGGCCCTGGTGAGCGAGCCCACCTACGATCCCAACCGCTACTTCGAGTATGACCCTGCCCTCTTTCGCAACTGGGCCGTTACGGATTTGTACGAGCCGGGATCCACCTTTAAGCCCATCAACATCGCCATTGGGCTGGATGCCGGCGCCTTCACGGCCAACGAACGGGTCTACGACGAGGGACAGATCTGGATTGGCCGCTGGCCTATCCAAAACTACGACTACCGGCAGCGGGGAGGCCATGGCTGGATGAGCGTCACCGATATCCTGCGCCAGTCGAGCAATGTAGGCATGGTCCATCTGATGCGCAAGCTGGATCCCCGCCAGTATTACAATGCCCTGCTGCGGTTGGGATTTAACGAGCCCAGCGGCGTGGATTTGCCCTTTGAACCGGCCAGCCGCCTGAAACCCCTGCGGCAATTCGTAACCGTGCCGGTGGAGCGGGCCACCGTTGCTTTTGGCCAGGGTCTGGCCCTGACCCCCCTGCAGTTGGCCGCCATGCATTGCATCATTGCCAACGGCGGGCTGAAAGTGCGGCCCCACGTGGTGCGCGGTCTGGTTGAAAAGGATACCGACACCTTGGTTTGGGGATCCCCCCAACCCCAGCCGGTACGGGTGTTGTCGGAGCAGGCCACCCTGGCGGTGCGCATCCAAATGCGGGACGTGGTGGATTTTGGCACCGGGCAATCGGCCAAGATCGAGGGATATGAAATCGGCGGCAAAACAGGCACGGCCCAGAAAGCAGGGCCGCAGGGAGGCTATCTGCCCGGCAAGCGCATCACCAGTTTTGTGGCCTATTTCCCCGCCCTTCGCCCCCAGTACGTGATCTTGGCCGTGATCGACGAGCCGCGGGGAGAAGATGCCTTTGGATCGACAACGGCGGCTCCTGTGGTTCGCTCGGTTATCCAGGAGATCATCACCCTGGAAGGGATCCGCCCCAACTCCACCTAGCCTCTGGCCCTCGGGCGAAAGCTGGGATCAGGACTGGCTGCCCTCGGCATCCGACTTCGCTGCCACCCGCCAGCTTAGTTTAGCGTTGAGATAAAAGTTCCAAAATACAACAATGCCAATTGCAATCAAGTTAGCCAACAGATAGTGAATGCCCAGGCGCTCACTCAGCAAGATCAACAACGAAGAGTTGAGCAGCAAGCCGATCAGGCAAATGACATTAAACTTAACCAATCGCTTCAGACGATTCCAGAGGCCTGGCTGTAGCCGAGTGACATGGCGAAAGGTCCACAGGTCGTTCCAGAGGAAGTTGTTGAGAATGGCCACCTCAGAGGCGATGAGTTTGCTGATAGCCAGATCCCACCCTAAGTTGTTGGGATCGTGCAACAGATACAGCAACGTCATATCCACAAACGTGCCGGATAGGCCGACCGTGCTAAAGCGCAAAAAGGATCCCATCTGGCCTAGGGAGAAGCGAAGAGCAATAAGGTGGTGGAGATACTGGAGGCAGGTTTGCAGTTGGATTTTGCTCTCGCCGTTTTGGCGCTCCTGGAAGATATAGCCGACCTCAGCTATGGTCTTCACCCGGCCCCGCGCCAGCACCTCGATCAAGAGCTTGTAGCCCTTGGGGCTGAGCGGGATCCCGGCAATGGCTTGGCGTCTAACCAGAAACAACCCGCTGAGCGGATCCGACACCCGCCTGAAAACCCCCGGCAGCAAAACCAGCCCAATAGCCTGGGCTCCCCGGGAGACGAGGCGCCGGCCCAGGTTCCAGTGGCTCACCCCCCCCGACTCCGCGTAGCGGCTGCCCACCACCAGGTCTGCCCCTTGCTGAATAGGGGGCCACAACTTGAGGATGATCTCTGGCGGATGCTGCAAGTCTCCATCCATCACCCCCAGCACCTCGCCGCGGGCAACTTGCCATCCCCGTAACACGGCGGTAGCCAGGCCCCGTTCGTGTTGGCGGCAGATAACCTGCAGTTGGGGGAATTCCTCTTGTAGTTCTTGGGCCACTTTGGCCGTGCAATCCGGGCTGTTGTCATCTACCACAATCAGCTCGTAGGCTCCTGGCAGAATGGCGTCCAGGTGGGCACACAACTGCCGGATTAGGCTGCCAATGCTGGAGGCCTCGTTGTAGGTGGGGATAACCAGCGAAAGTTGGACAGGGCTAGGCCGGGAAAGAGGCGGGATCTGAATAGGGACTGCCGAAACTTTGGGAGGGTTGGAGGAAGCAGGAGCTGCATAAGGCATTCAGCAGGCCATCCAAAAACGATGGTAAAGGATCCTGAGCATAGAGCTTGAGTGCGGGTCAAGCTGAAACCTTGGAGTTGTTTCGCTTCGCAACAGCGCCACGCGCCACCGGCGCAAATGATCCCCTATCGTACTGATGGATGAGCTCTAGAACTAGACTTTTCTCTCCCTACCCAGCTCGCCGAGGCTAGGGGGATCCTGTCGAAGGAGTCATCAACACAGGCATCTCGGCCTGGGCAGAGTCGGGCTCAGGCAAGGGTGGGGCAGGGGCAGGACTGGGGTAGGGAATGCGCTCGTGGTTGGACTCTCGCCAAACTTCCACAAAAGCCTCGGCCACTATCTCCAGATCCTCCAGCGTCAGGCCGCTATCGACCAGTTGGCCATCTTGCCAACGGACCTGGGCAATTTTGCGGACAACAGCCTTGGCCCGCTCAACCACCTCAGGGCCAAAGCCGTCGCTCAGGGTCATGCTGCGCAGGGCCGCCTCACAAGCATCGGCAAGCATTACCACCCCTGTCTCCTTGCTCTGGGGGATGGGGCCATCGTAGCGGAACAGCTCCTCGGGCACCGGCTGATCCCCGGCTTTCAGCCGAGCCTGGTGGTAGAAATAGGCGATCAAAATTGTTCCCTGGTGTTCGGGAATGAAGGCCCGCACAGCGGTGGGCAACTTGTACTGCTTGGCCAGGCGCAGTCCATCGCTGACGTGGGCCTTGATGATCTGGGCGCTGCGGTAGGGATCGTCCAGTTGCGTATGAGGGTTGAGGCCGCCCATCTGGTTTTCGATGAAGTAGCGGGCCTGCAGCATTTTGCCGATGTCATGGTAGAGGGTGCCGGTGCGCACCAACTCCACGTTGAGGTTCAGCTTCTGGGCAGCCCGTTCCGCCAAGGTGGCTACAAACAGGGTGTGCTGGAAGGTGCCGGGGGCTTCTGCCGCCAGCCGCCGCAGCAGGGTGCGGTTGGGGTTGCTCAACTCGATGAGGCGAATGGGGGTGGCTAGGTCGAACAAGCGCTCCAGGTAGGGGCTGGCTCCCAGCGCCACAATGCTCCACCCCAGCGTGATCCCTCCCCCCAAGGCCATCGCCAATAGGTCGATGCCGCCAGTTGTGGTCAAGCTAACAGCCGCATAGGTGAGCATCTGCACTGCCGCCGCCCCTCCTCCCAACAAGGCCAGCTCTTCCCGAGAGCGGGAGCGCCCGGCCAGGGCGCAGGCCACCACACTGCCGGAAAGCAAGGGTGCGAAGGTGAGCAGATTGGCAGAGGAGACCAACGGCAAAAGTAACGCCTGGCCCACCACCACCACCAGGCCCAGCCCTGCCCCGTAAAAACTGCCCAGCAACAGCCCCACCGCCGGCAAGGAGCTGAACTCCAGCTTGAACAAAGTTGCCACAAGCGGAGCAGTCAGGGAAACCATCAGGATCAACACCCGATCCCGGCGGCGCAATCCCGGCTGCAAGCGTTGCTGCAAGGGGACGAAAATGGCCAAGCCCAAGCCCATAACGCCAGCCACCCCCACCAGGCCCCAGACGTTGATCCTGCGCTGGGTAAAACCAAAGTGATCCAAAATCAAAAAGATCTCGGGGGTGATGATCTGATCTGCTCGCACAATCACCTGGTTTTCCGCAACCGAGATCAGGACGGGCTCAACTTTTTCCAGCTCGGCGCGAATGCGCTGCTCGGTGCGCTGCGGATCCACCTCCAGATTGGGGATCAGCACCTGCTGCAGCCACTGATAGACCAGCCCCTGCAGCTCCTGCCGCTGGGCGGCACTGCCTGGAAAGGCCAGCTCGTCCAGTTGGGCTTGGATCCCTTCAGCGCGCACCTCGCGGGGCAGGCCATCCACAATGCCTATCTTCTGCAGGCGCTCCAAGACCCGCCGGCTCAGGCCCTGGAGCTGCTGCCACTCAGTCTCTGTTAAGTTGAGAACCGTGGCCGCGACAGGGGGGGTGAGCTGCTCCAGAGCCGCCAGAGCCGCCCGATAGCGCTGTTGTGCCGCCTCCACCTGGGCAATTAACTGGGTATAGGGATCCGTGGCCGCCGTCTGAGTGGCCGCCCCATCCAACCAGGCCCGCTGCCAAACCTCGACCAGCTCCTGCCGGGCCCGCTGCTCTGGAAAAAGCGGCTCCAGACGTCCAGCAACCTCTTCCGACAGAGAGTGAGTGGCTGCACGGGTGCGGATGGCCTCTTGTCGGACACGAGCCTGAAGGAATTCCCACTCTTCTGGGGCAAGCTGGCGCAGGTAGATCTGCGTTGGCAGAGATAGCAATTGGACAGAAACATAGGGCAGAGAACCTGCCTCTTGTCGGATGGCCTCCACCGCTGCCAGGAGAGCCTCCAGATTTTGCCGCATGCTCTCGTTGGCGGTGCTGTTGATTTTGAGGGCTTGCACCACGCGCCGTCGCGCCTCGGCCTGCCGGGCCTGGGTAGCCTCCACATCTTCGATCTCTGCCGCAGTAGGAGCGAGGAAGGTTTGCGGGGAGCGGCTGCCGACGGTCAGTTGCGGCTCGTTGTAGTAGCGGATCCCGTGAACAGCAGTGAGGGAGAGAAGCGCTAGGGCATAGCCGGCAACCCGCTCCGGCAGGGGGGGCCTGCTCTTGCGAGGAGAGGCTGCCTGGCGTCGCCGAGTCCAGTGTTCCACGATGGGGCTGAGCAGGTTTTTCATGCGATTTGCCTGGCAGCGTCTTTCTCTTTTCTATCCCCTTTTGCCCCCCTAGCCCAGGAGATAGCCTAGTCGCCAATGGTAATCTGCCCAATCATGCCCGCTTCGGCGTGGCCGGGAATGGTACAGACCAAAGAATAAACTCCAGATTTCAGGGGAATAAACTGCCACTCCACTGCCGCACCTGGCTTCAGCTCCAGTTCTCGGATCTGGCCCTTGATTTCCACACCGGCCACTTCCAACTTGCGAGTCCAAACGGCATCGGCAAAATCTTTGGCGCTGAAATAGTGCTTCAACTGGCTGGGGTTGCTCAAGTGCAAACGGTAGAGGTTGCCGTTGCGAAAAAAGAGCTCCTTGGGCACAAACACCAACTGGTTATCGGCAGTACCTAACTCGACAGCTTTGTCCTGGGGCGTTTGCCGCGACAGATCCCGCGCCCAGGCCGGATGCGGGATCCCGCCGATCGCCATCCCCAGACAGAGGCTCAATATCAGGAGATAACGCAACCCACGCAACATAACCCCAACATGGAAACTCGGCCTGAAAACCCAAGATAGCAGCTCAAGCGGGAGTGAAGAGATCTGCGCCTTGGCAGAGCTGCACCGTCGGGACTGGCCCGCCCACTTCCAGTCGTTCCATCGCCACAGCGGCAACGTAGCCCTCGGCAACCCGCAGGGGCAGGGTCAGCCAGCAGGGATCCCCAGCCGCGGCCCTGGCTCTGGCCAGCCCCACGCCCATGGCTTTCAGGAGAGCCTCTTTCTGCGTCCACAGCTCCAGGAAAACCCTCTCCCGCTCTGCCGGTGGACAGGCCAACAGACGAGCCTGCTCGGCGGCGGAAAAATAGCGTCGGGCAATGCGTGGCCAGCGGGGCACGGGTCGGATCCACTCCAAGTCCACCCCGATCCGGGCTTGCCACATCAGGCCGACCAGGACGCGCTCGCGGGAGTGGCTGAGGTTGAACTGCAGCGGTAGGGGTGGATCCGGCCAATAGGGCTTGCCGGCGGCGGTGTAGCCGAGGGGGATCGCGCGGGGAGGGAGGCCGCTGTAGCGGCCAAGCAGGGTTCGCAACAGCAAACGACCACCCAGAAAGCGACGCCGATCCTCCATCCGCTGTAAACGCTCCGCGCGCTGCCGTTCCTCATGGGAAAGAAGGTCGAGCTGGGAGAGCAACTCCGCCAGCGGCGGCAAGACTTGTAGCCACAGGTGCACCTCCGACTTCGCCAGCAACAGTTGCAGGGATCCCGCCGGGGAAGCTGCCGTCTCGCCGAAGTTGGGTATGGACAGTCCTAGAGAATAAGGATGCGGTAACATGACCTTGAATTGGTGGGGTTGGCCACACCCCCTAAACAGTACACCCCTTCCTGCAGGCGCCCGCGAGGCTCGGCCCGACCTGATGTCCTCCTTCCAGTATCCACCCCGCCCAGACCGTGTCCGCGCCGCTCGTCAGCAGGCCATCCGCCGGGGGATCCTCTGGCTGTTGTTGGGATTCACGGCTGTGTTGTCAGGTTCTGCCGGTGCCTTTTTGGCCGTGATGCTGCCTCGTCAGGTGATTCCCACCTCCCTGACTGCCAAAGAACAGGAGGCCTTCCGACCGGATGCCCTGCGCGCTGCCGCTCTGGATCGATCCTTGCACATTCTCATCCTCGGCACCGACAACCCGGATCCCACCCTGCCTTTGTCCACAGAACGGGAGCGTCTCAACACCCGCACCGACACCATCCTCTTGGCCCGTTTTGATCCACAGGCGCAGCGGATCACTGTCCTATCCATCCCTCGCGATACCCGCGTGCGCTTGCCTGGCTTTGGTGTAACCAAGATCAATGCGGCCAACTTGGCAGGGGGCCCGGCGCTGGTGGCCCAGGTGGTCAGCACCTTGCTGGGCGGGATCCCGATTGACCGCTATGTTCGCCTCAATACCGAGGCCCTGGAAGCTTTGATTGACGCAGTGGGGGGTGTGGAGGTCTATGTGCCGGAGCCCATGCACTATGTGGATCACACGCAGCAGTTGTTTATTAACCTAGAGCCTGGCTGGCACCGCCTCAATGGCGAACAAGCCCATCACTTTGCCCGCTTCCGCCGCGACCACCTGGGCTTGGGGGATATCGGTCGGGTACAACGGCAACAGGAGCTGCTGCGGGCCCTGAGCCGGGAACTGCTCTCCCCTGCCGTCTGGCCGCGCATCCCGAAGGTTTTGCAGGTCGTCCGCACCCACCTAGAGACCAACCTCACCTGGGAAGAGGTTCTGAGCTTGGCCAAGTTCGTCCTCACCTCTGGGGACGATCGCATCGACCTGGTGCTGTTGCCGGGCCGCTTCAGCCAGCCGGGAGAGTTTGCCACCAGCTACTGGCTGCCAGATTTGGCCGGGATCCGCCGCCTGGCCGTGACCCACTTTGGCCTGGAGGCGGAAGTAGCCCCCATCTCGCCGCACCGCCTGCGCATAGCTGTGCAAAATGCTACCGGAAAGCCGGGGATGGCCCGCCGCGTGGTGCAAGAACTGGTTCGACAGGGCTATACCCAGGTTTTTGCCGTCGAAGACAGCCCCCAGGTGTTGCCGCAAACGGAGATCCTCGCCCAAAGCGGGGATCGGGAAGGAGCCAAGCAGGTTCGCGCTGCCCTTGGCCTGGGAGAGCTGCGGGTGGAATCCACCGGCGTTCTCAACTCCGACATCACCATTCGCGTTGGGCAAGATTGGGCCCACCAGCTTACCCTTGATATCGACCAGGCGCAGAGTCCGGCCAGAGGGGCTCAGCTCTAGAGCCGGTTCGGTTGCGGGTGCGGATTTCTGGAAAAAGTTCAGCTTGTCGGGGCCTTTGCTACCTCTGTAGATTGGCACTGAGCTTGTTGAAGTGCCGAGCCATCTATGACTGTGCTGGAACAGGGATCCATCACCATCCACACCGAGAACATTTTCCCCATCATCAAGCAGTCTCTCTATTCGGATCGGGAGATTTTTTTGCGGGAGCTGATCTCCAATGCTGCCGATGCCATTGCCAAGCTCAAGATGGCCAAACTGGCCGGCGAAGTGGCGGATCCCCCGGAGCCGGAGATCGTGATCGCGCTCAACAAAGAGGCCAAGACCCTCTCGGTCAGCGACACCGGCATTGGTATGACTGCCGAAGAGGTAAAAAAGTACATCAACCAGGTGGCCTTTTCCAGCGCTGAGGAGTTTATTCAAAAGTACAAAGGCAAAGACGCAGAACAGGCGATCATTGGCCACTTTGGCCTGGGATTCTATTCCTCTTTTATGGTGGCGCAGCGGGTGGAGATCGACACCCTTTCCTATCAGCCCGGCAGCACACCTGTGCAGTGGTCTTGCGACGGCAGCCCAACTTTTACCCTTTCCGATTCGCAGCGCTCCGCCATCGGCACCACCGTCACCCTTTACCTCAGCCCGGATAGCGAGGAGTATCTGGAGCCAAGCCGCATCCGCGAATTGGTGCGCAAATACTGCGACTTCATTCCCGTCCCTATTAAACTCAACGGAGAAGTCATCAATCGCCAGAAGCCCCTCTGGAAGATTCCTCCCTCTGAGCTCAAGGATGAGGATTACCTAGAGTTTTACCGCTACCTCTATCCCTTCCAAGAGGATCCCCACTTCTGGGTACACATCAACACGGATTATCCCTTCATCGTGCAAGGGATCCTCTACTTCCCCAAGTTGCGTCCGGATATCGATCCCACCAAGGGCCAGGTCAAGCTATTTTGCAACCAGGTTTTTGTCCAGGATAACTGCGAAGAAGTCATTCCCAAATTCCTCCTGCCTCTGCGCGGTGCCATCGACAGCCCAGATATTCCCCTCAACGTCTCCCGCAGCTTCCTGCAAAATGATCGCACCGTCAGGCGCATCGGGGATCACATCGCCAAAAAGGTGGCGGATCGCCTCAACGAGCTTTACAAAGAAGACTACGAAAAATATGTCAAGGTCTGGCCCGATATCAGCCTCTTCATGAAATTTGGGGCGATGAACAACGACAAGTTCTTCGCCCAGATTAAAGACATTCTCATTTTCCGAGTGGCCGGATCCCCTGCCGATAAACCGGAGTACGTGACCCTCAAAGCATACCTGGAGCGCACGCGGGAAAAGCAAAACAAGCGGGTTTACTACGCCACCGACGAAGCAGCCCAGAGCGCCTACATCGACCTGCACCGCTCCCAGGGCCTGGAGGTCATCATGCTGGATAGCTGGATCGACAGCCATTTCAGCAGCTTCCTGGAGCGGGAGTATCGGGAAGAAGGGATCCAATTTAAGCGGGTGGATTCCGAGCTGGACGAGACGCTGATCCAGAAAGACAAAGCTGCCGATCTCGTCGATCCCATCACACAAAAAACCCGCAGCGAAAAGCTGGTGGATCTGTTCCGTCAGGCTTTGGGCAAAGAGAAGCTGCAGATCAAAGCCGAGGCCCTCAAGTCTGAGTCAGTTCCGGCTATGATCCTGCTGCCGGAGGCGCTGCGGCGCCTCCAGGAGCTCAATGCCATCCTGCAACAAAAGCCCATGGAGTTTCTGGAAGAACACACCCTAGTTCTCAACACCGCCCACCCCTTGATCCAAAACCTGCAGGCTCTGGCCGAGGAGGGGCGGGATCCAGAGCTGGTCAACCTCATCTGCAATCACATCTACGATCTAGCGCTGATTACCCAGAAAAGCTTTGACCCCGCAGCCGCACGGGCCTTTGTGCAGCGCTCCAACGAGGTGCTCACCCGTCTAACCCGCCGTCAGTAGGCGGCACTCTCCAAAGTTACCCCCGGCTGCAGCGCCTCTGCTCCACCGGGCAGAGAGGGACGGGAGGCCGCTCCATTGTTGCCAGCCCTGTCACTCCCTTGCAACAGGGGAGCTACTTGGCGCATCAGGGTGGCCATCTCCAGGGCACTCATGGCGTATTCCCAGCCTTTGTTGTTCTTGATCCCGGCCCGCTCCAGCGCCTGCTGCAGAGTATCGGCAGTGAGGATCCCGAAAATGACTGGCACGCCGGTGCGAAAACTCGCTGCCGCGATCCCCTTGGCCACCTCTGCTGCCACATAGTCAAAGTGAGGGGTTTGGCCGCGAATCACCGCCCCCAAGCAGATGATGGCATCGTAACGGCGGGACTGGGCCAGTTGGTGGGCTACCACAGGCACCTCAAAGCTGCCGGGCACCCAATAATAGTCCACCTGCTGGCTCTCCGAGCTGACATCGATGCCATGCCGCTTCAGGGCATCCTGGCACCCCTCCAACAATTTGCCGGCAATCAAATCGTTAAACCGACTGATAACAATGGCCAGACGCAGATCCCCCGTCTGAACAAAATTGCCTTCGTAAACTGCCATCTGCACTGCTCCGGGAAAAAACCACGGGTTGCTCCACACCGCAAAACCGTGTTTTCTTATCGTGAACGACTCCCGACCCTCATCTTCGTTGAGTCAACACACCATGGCTTACCCACGCTGCGCGCACCGATAGCGTACGCCTTCACGCTTCACAGACTTGTTGGTACAGAGGTCTCAGCGTGCGGCCACCGTGCGACCCACGGCGGGAAACTCTCCAGAGATTGAACTTGTTCTCCTTAACTGTAGCAGGAACGGCTTTCACCCCGACACTGATTGGCTCTTGAGTAAACAAAATTACAGTGTGGGGCTTGCTGCCGATGAAGCCAATGCACCCTTCTCCTCCAGATCTGCCCAAACAGGGGTGGCGGCACCTGGCCTTCGGCATTCCCACAGAGCTGAACGGCTCGCCAATCCCTCCCCGTCCTCCAGAAGAAGAGCCTGCGGAGACGCGCTCGAGCCGGCGGGCCCTCAGGGAAATCTCGCCAAGGGTCATAGATTGAGGTTTATGATTTAAGAGTAAATCTTTAGTGCTCCTTGATTCTCCATGAAGGCCATTACGCTGCACCAGTTACAAATCTTCGAGGTTGCTGCCCGTCATCTCAGCTTCACCCGTGCCGCTGAGGAGCTTTACCTGACCCAGCCCACGATTTCCATGCAGATCAAGCAATTGAGCAAATCGGTGGGGTTGCCGCTGTTTGAACAGGTGGGCAAGCGGCTCTATCTCACAGAGGCGGGGCAAGCTTTGTACCAGACTTGCCAAAAAATCTTTGAGCAGTTGAACCAATTTGAGATGACCCTCGCCGACCTGAAGGGGTTAAAACAGGGACGGCTGAGCATTGGGGTTGTCACCACTGCTAAGTACTTTATTCCTCGCCTGCTGGGGCTATTTTGTCAGCAGTACCCCGGCATCGATGTATCCCTCAAGGTGCTGAACCGGCAGCAGGTTCTGGAGGGGCTAAGCAACAACATGGATGATCTCTATGTAATGGGGATGCCGCCGGAAGATTTGGATGTAGTGGCGCAACCCTTTCTGGAAAATCCCTTGGTGGTGATGGCTCCTATTCACCATCCTTTGGTGGGCCAGAAGCGGATCCCCCTGGCCCGTATTGCTCAAGAGCCCTTCTTGGCCCGCGAACCCGGCTCCGGCACTCGCATGGCAGTGGAGCGGCTCTTCGACAAACATAACCTCAAGCTCAACATCCGCATGGAGATAGGCAGTAGCGAAGCCATTCGCCAGGGCATCATTGGCGGGCTGGGCATTTCGGTTTTGTCTCAGCATGTGTTGGCTCTGGGGGATTGGCAACACCATTTGGCCATTTTGGATGTGGAAGAGTTTCCCATCCGTGGATTTTGGCATTTGGTCTATTTGCGCTCCAAGCGCCTCTCGGTGGTAGCCAAAGCTTTTGCCGATTTCCTGCTTTCTCAAGTTTCTCAAATGGATCTGGATCTTCCTCCTAAAGAGCTGCACAGAGCCAACTCAAATCCCAATCCAGATTGGCTTTCTGGCAAAGGGGATAGACTGCAGCCGCCAGCTCTTGTTTCAACCCCTGGAGGCTCCGAATATCATGGGTAAAAAAGACCTGTAAAAATGCCAAATAGGCCCGTGCCCAATCGTCTTCGGGATCCAGCTCGACAATCCGCTGAAAATGCTGCTGGGCTGCTTCTGGCTGCAGCAGCGCCACCTCCATTAGGCCCAGTTCGTAGTGGCTTTGAATTTGGCGCTCGATTTGGCCTTGGTCAGCAGCCTGTTGCTGTTCTCCCTCCAGAAGCTGGCGTGTCAGGATGCGATCCGGGTCGGTTGCGAAAGTGGCATACTGCAAAGTTGTCCAGGCGTTGAGGTAGAGGGAGAGCGCCTCCAGATCCCCAGCCGCAGCCGCCCTAGCTGCCTGTCGCAGGGGAAAGAGGAGATCTCCTGGCGGGATAAGGGATCCCTTTTCCCTACCAGGAGACCCACGCCAGTGCTGTCTTAGCGACCGGCGCATTCCTTTGGGGGGTTGCCACTCCAGGTGGAGGATTCCTTCTTCTCCGGCAGACTCTGGCCAGAGGGGCAAGGTCAAGATTTCCTCTACCTGCCAATTGCTCCTGGTGCGGGGTTGCAGGCGGTTCTGACCCACCACCCAGGCCTGCTCCGCCAAGATCTGCTCCTGGGGATTTTCCAACCGCGCCCAGACTAGCGTTTGGGCCAAGTCCTGGGCCGGGCCCTGCCAGCGCAGCCGCCAGGCCGGGATCCCTTCCTCTGGGAAGACCTTGAGCTGCAGCAGCTCCACTTCCTCTACTGGAGCAGGCACCTCTTGCAGCACAACCCTGGGCTGGGTGGGGAAGTAGGTGTACAGCCGGCCCACCGCTTGTAGATCAAAATGCTCTTGCTGCCAGTCCGGACTCTTGTCTAGGAGTTGCCGAATTTGCTCCTTAGCTGGACCGTAGGGGCCGACAATTCCCTGCTCCCCTGCCGCATCCACAAACCCATCCAAGAGCACCAGCTCCAGCTCCGGCCAGGGAGTCTGGCCAGCCCCCCGGAAGGTAATGGGCCAGCGCTGCAGAGCCGCCAGGTAGCTGAGCGTCTCGGACGAAACCAGCTCAGTGTTGGGAAGAACGCCTAGGGTGGTGGCCAAACCTGGCTGCACCAGGGATCCAATCCACCGCGTCAGCTCCTGCTGGGGGTGCTGCCCCTGCCAGTGCATTTGGATCCCCTTCCAGAGAGGGGCCACGCCAGGGGTGAGGGGCTGCCCCAGGTTGAGCAGGGCCAGGGATCCCAAGGCTAGGCTCAGGCCTACTCCCTGCCGCAGTGCCCTTTGCCCCCAGCGCGCCCCCAGCCACCGCCAGCCTTTGCCCAGCCCACCCGCTGATAGGATGGCCAGCAGGGGCAACAGCGGCAGCGTAAAGCGCACATCCTTAATGGCTACCAGGGTGTAGAGCAAGTAGCCCGAGCCGTAGAGGCCCCAGAGGAGAGTCTCCCGCCGGCTTGGGGATCCCCAGAGCGAAAGCAGCGGCAAGGGGCACAAAAAAGGGCTCATCTGCAGGGGCAAAACGCGCAAGTAGGCTGTCCACCAGCAGAGGGATCCCGCTGGGCAGGTGACGTAGTAATGGGCAGTCTCGGCATAGGCCCAGCCGTTGCTGAAGACAAACAGCCAATTGGCTCCATACCAGGGCCAGCACAAGAGCAGCGTCACCCCCATCCCCAGCGCCAGGTGGGCCAGCCGCACCGGCCAAGGGAGCTTCACCCCCAGGGGCACAGCCAGCAGTGGCGGCAGCAAAAACAGCACCCCTGTCCACTTGGCCAGCAACACCGCC
>NZ_JANSIZ010000044.1:0-23244 GCF_047462315.1 Synechococcus sp. H60.2
CGTTACCATGTCTGTTCTGCCTGTGGGTTTGCGATACCGCGGGACAGGGGAACGGTGATGGTTTTCTACAACGTTGCCGCTAATCAGCAACCGGGGCTGGGAACCAGCCTCGTGAGTCTTGGATGCTTCAGCTCTACTTCACAGACCCGGTACACGGGATCCACGGAGCAACTGGGGCAGAAGAAGAGACAAAAGCTCCGCTGCCAAGCGGGTGAGGAAACCCCACCCGCCTACGCGGTGGGGTAGTTCATAACCTCACGAATTAGGGGGATGCCAAAACTGGGCCGCAAGAATCTACTGGCTATGGCCAGCCCTTAGCAAGGTGGGACTGTGGGGTGGCTTAGCGGTGTCTGTCGAACCAGCGCATCAGCATCGCCGCCAGGCGTTCAGGGTTGTGGCGCACCAAGCCAGTCTCAGGATCCTCTTGCATGACATTGGCCAAGACAGCCCGACAGCCCAGGTAGGCCAGCTTATCCGGATCCAAGACCACAAACTCGGAACCGTTGCGGCGGTAATGTTCTAGGGCACGGGGGGAAGGGGGATCCCGTTGCACCAGGACAGCATCGAACAAGCGCACGCCCGCCACCCGATCCAGAGCCATGACGTGATCCCCAACGGTGTAGCCGTCGGTTTCCCCTGGCTCGGTCATAATGTTGCACACGTAGATGTGGGGTGCCATGTTCTTGGCCAAGGCTTCCACAATCTCCGGGATCAAAAGGTTGGGGATGATACTGGTGTAGAGACTGCCCGGCCCCAGCACCACAAACTCTGCCGCCTCGATGGCCTCGATGGCCTCAGGCAAGGCGGGAGGGTTGGGCGGGTCGCAGCCAATGCGACAGATGCGCCCCCTGGCTTTGGCAATGTTGGACTCGCCCACCACACGGCGGCCATCGCTTAACTCGGCCCAGAGGGTGACATCCGCCAGGGTAGCCGGCAGCACTCGTCCTTGAATGGCCAAGACTTGCGAGGTGGCGGTGATGGCCCGAATCAGGTCGCCGCCGGTAACGGCGGTGAGGGCGGTGATGAACAGGTTGCCAAAACTGTGCCCGCTCAGCCCTTCCCCAGCCTGGAAGCGGTATTGAAACAGCTCCGTGAGCAGCTTTTCTTCGTTGGCCAAGGCGGTAAGGCAGTTGCGGATGTCGCCGGGGGGCAACACGCCGATCTCCCGCCGCAAGCGCCCTGAGGAGCCGCCGTCATCGGCCACAGTAACAATGGCGGTGATGTTGGAGCTGTAGCGCTTCAACCCTCGCAGCAGGTTGGAAAGGCCGGTGCCGCCCCCCAGCACCACAATGCGAGGGCCACGGCTCAGGCGTCGCCGCAACAGGAGCTTATCCACCAGCGCCTCGTCTCCTTCTGGGATCAGCACATCTTCGATGGAGCGCATGGCGCTGCGGAAGCCCAGCACCACCATCACCAGGCCGATCCCGGTTACCAAGGGGCCGCTGATGGTGTTTGGGATCCAGGTGGTGATCAGGCGCAGGGTGATGTCGATTAATCGCTTGAGGCGAAAGATGGGGGTCAGCTCTGTCCAGATGGCGATGCCCAGCACCATCAGCAGCACGCCCCCCACGGCCAGGGTGAGCCAGCGCTTGACCGCCAGACCAGGGAAGAGCCATTTCCAGCCATTTCCCGGCCAAGCGGCCTTGCGACGGCGAGGCCCCCCCACAGTGGACTTGTTGCTGAGCACGGGCTTAGTCATGGGGAGGTACAGAAACGCCGGCCAAAGGGATCCTAACCTGTTGCTGCTCTACGCCAGCGTCAGGGGGGGGCGGGCCAAAGCGAGCCTCCAGCTCCCGCTGCGAATCCAGCAAATGGCGGTGCTGCACCTGGATGTTCAGGGCAGGCAGGGCAGGGTTGTCGGTGGGGACGGCCCAAGGCCGCAGATCTTGAGCCAGGCGCTCCACCAGAGCCACAGAGCGATGTTGCCCGCCGGTGCAGCCGATGGCCACGGTTAGGTGGGGCCGTCGTTCTGCTCGGTAGTGGGGCCAGAACGCCTGCACCAGAGAAAAGATCTGCCGGTAGGTGGATTGGGTAACTGGATCCGCAAAGAGGAACGCCTGCAGAGGCGGATCCTGGCCGGTCAGGTGGCGCAGATGGGGCTGAAAGAAGGGATTGGGCAAAAAGCGCACGTCGAACAGCAAGTTGGCATCGAGGGGAGCACCGTACTTGAAGCCGAAGCTGACCAGCCTCAGGTTGAGCGGCTGCGGGATCCCGTGGGCCAGGGCCTGTAATTGCTGCCGCAGTTGCTGGCTGTCCAGCTCAGACGTATCCAGAAGGTGGGTGCAGCGCTCCCGCACGGGGGCCAGATCGCGCACTTCCTGCTCAATGGCCTCCAACAGGCCAACGCCAGGGTGGTAAGGGTGGGGGCGGCGGTGGGCGCTAAGACGGTTGAGCAATACCAGAGGACGGGCCTCCAGAAAGAGGAAAGGGATCCCTTGCGCTTGCCGCCAGCGGTCAAAGGCAAGGAACTGCTCCCGATATTCCGGGATGTGGAGGTTTAGGCTCACCGCCAGAGCAGGGTGGCGAGGCCGCATCGCCTCGATCAAAGAAACAGCCTGGTCAGGCGGGATCCCTTCCAAGCCGGTGTAGCCCAGTTGTTCCAATTGCTGGATGGCCAGGGTTTTCCCAGATCCCGTCAGCCCAGCGATAACCAGAACAGGCAAGGTCACGGGGGTCGGTCTAGTCGGTTGATCGTCCATGCAGCCTATTCTAGGGCGAGGGGGAGCCGAAAAACCGGATGCCAAGCGCTCAAGTCTGGGAGGCTGTTGCAGCTTCTCTGTCCGTTTTCCCCGCCGGTCTCAGGAGGGGAGCGCTGGGGCAGAGATCGGCCAGAAAACACTGGTCGCAAAGGGGTTTACGGGCGGTGCAAATGGCCCGCCCATGGTCGATCAGGCGAATGGACCAATTTTCCCAGTCGGCTTGCGGCAACAACTGCATGAGATCCCGCTCGATGCGCACGGGATCCTCGTGCTCGGTGAGGCCGAGGCGACGGCTGAGGCGCTTGACGTGGGTATCGACAGTCACGCCGGCGTTGATGCCAAAGGCATGGGCCAGCACCACATTGGCCGTCTTGCGGGCCACCCCCGGCAGAGTGAGCAGCTCCGGCATGGTGCGCGGCACCTGGCCGCCGAAGTCGGTCACGATCTTGCGGCAGGCCTCTTGGATGTGTTTAGCCTTGTTGCGGTAGAAGCCGGTGGAACGGATCAGGGCCTCGATCTCCTCCCGTGGGGCTGCCGCCAGCGCCTGGGCATCGGGAAAGCGGCGAAACAGCTCCGGCGTAACTTGGTTGACCCGCTCGTCGGTGCACTGTGCAGACAAAATGGTGGCCACCAGCAGTTGCAGCGGCGTTTGGTAGTGGAGGGCACAGGTGGAGTTGGGATAATGGCGCTTCAGCCGGATCAGGATCTCCAAAGCCCGCTGGCGCAAAGCCCGCTTGCTAGTCATCTGCAGCTAGCCCGACCCGGTGACAATGGCAAGGGTGTCCTTAAAGATCAGCACTACCCCCAGACCCAGCAGCAGCACCAAGCCCGTCTGCATCACCCGTTCCTCCAGTTCTCTGGGCAGCCGCTTGCCGCGGATCGCTTCCAGGATCAAAAAGGCGATGTGCCCCCCATCCAAGGCGGGCAGGGGCAACAGGTTGAGAATGGCCAGGTTGATGCTGATCAAAGCGGTGAAATTAAACAAGCTGGCCGCGTCATCCCGCGCCAAGTCGGCACCAATCTTGACAATCCCCACCGGCCCGGATACCTGGGTGGCCGTGTTTTGGAAGTTCTGCAGGAGCTGCTGCAGGCCACTGATGTTCATCATCACCAGGCGCTGGTAGGCATTCCCGGCTTCGGCAAAGATCTCTGCCAGGCTCTGGGCCGGGCGCAGTGTCACCTCTTGGTTGGGGGCCAGGTTGACCCCAATGGCCACCACCTCTCCCCGCATCTCGGGAATCACCGTGATCTCCAGAATGGGATCCCCTTCCCCTCGCTGCACCTGCAGGGGGACGGGCTGGTTTTCGCTGCGGCGGATCAACGCCTGAAAATCATTGAGAGCTGCCAAGGCCGAGGTCTCGTCGGCAACTGTGCTGTAATCGTGGTCGGCCGCCCGCAACACCACATCTTCCGCCTGCAAGCCAGCTTGCTCCGCCGGGCTATCCGGCATCACCTGAGCAATGAGAATGCCAGGCTGGATGCGCGTAACCGAGGGGATCCCCACCGAAGCAAACATCAGCACCAGTACCAGGTAGGCAAAGGCCAGGTTGGCCATCACCCCCGCGCTCATCACCACCAGGCGATCCGCAACAGGGCGGTTCTTCAGCAGATCCGGGTCGTCGGGCGGGTAGGGGGAGCGCTCGTCATCGTCGGGAAAGCCCACGTAGCCCCCCAACGGCAGGGCGCGAATGGCGTACTCCGTCTCCTTGCCCTGGTAGCGCCACAGCACCGGGCCAAACCCCAGCGAAAAGCGGTTGACGTGGATCCCTTGGAGTTTGGCTGCCGCGAAGTGTCCCGCCTCATGCACCAGGATCAGCAGGGCGAGGATGGCGATGGAGAGGAGGACAGGCATGGGCTGGCTTGAAGGAAAGAAGGAAAAAAGGTCAAGAGGCAGAGAGTCACAGCGACGGCTGCACCTGCTGCCCTAGGGAACCAAGATAACAGACCAGAAGCGGCAGAGCCCTCAGAACACCTGTTCTACTTCCAGGATGTCGGGAATGCTCTCCCGCAACTTGCGCTCGATGCCCATTTTTAAGGTCAGGGTGGAACTGGGGCAGGCGCCACAGGCCCCCTGTAGGCGCAGCTTCACCACCGGGCCGTCGATTTCCACCAGCTCTACATTGCCGCCATCGGCTTGCAGGTAGGGGCGCAGCTCGTCCAACACTTTTTCCACATTTTCGGCGTTCAATTCCAGTGCTTGTGCCATAGTTGCTTCCAGCTTTGCTGAGACCTTGCCTAAGACGTTGATTGTAGCCATTTCTCACCTCACCCCCCAAGCCAGGGAGGGATGGCCTTTCTTCAGCATAGTCTCCTTCTTTCGTGGTGGGGGATGAGATCCCTCTCTTTAGCCAGAAGACTAGAATAGGAGTCGGATTTGCCTATTGCGAGTAGCAGACCCAAGCATATTCTGAGCAGGGGCGCTTTCTTCGCCATGTTAGATGTCTTGCTGATTGGGATCTTCATGTTGGCCGGGGCAGGCCTCGGATTCTACGGCCTGGATCTGCTCCCTCCTGCCGCCATCCAGGGGGCCAATGTGGAGGGGGCGCGCGTGGTTACCAGCGGCTTTGGTGTCCTGGCGGGTTTGGCTTTGGGATCCCTGGTGCGCTGGGGCTACCGCCGCTTCGAGGCCAATGTACGCTCGCTGCCGCCGGATGTGTTGATCAGCCGCTCGGTGGGGCTGGTGATTGGCCTGGTGATTGCCAATTTGGCCATGGCTCCTGTCTATTTGTTGCCCCTGCCCCAGCAGCTCAATAACTTTATTGAGCCACTGGCCTCCATCTTTTTTAGCCTGTCCTTTGCCTACTTGGGGGTAAGTTTGGCCGATACCCATGGCCCTGCACTCCTGCGCCTGTTCAACCCCAACTACGCCCTGCAGGCGGCGGCAGAAGGCAGTGTGGTGGCGGCCAGCGCCAAGGTTTTGGACACCAGCTCGATCATCGACGGGCGCGTGGCCCAGTTGATCGAGACGGGCTTTTTGGAGGGAACGCTGGTGATCCCTCGCTTTGTCATCGCGGAGCTGCAAACCATCGCCGACAAAGCCGATCCGCAAAAACGGGAGCGAGGTCGCAGAGGGCTGGATACGCTGCAAGCGCTGCGCCAGGCCTACCCCGACCGCTTTGTGATTCACGAAGCCAACTACCCGGATCTGGCCACTGTGGACGAGAAGCTGGTGCGCCTTGCCCAAAATGTGGGGGGAACGCTGGTGACCACCGATTACAACCTGAAAAAGGTGGCCACGCTGCAGGGGATCAAGGTGCTGAACGTGAACGAGCTGGCCGAAGCGCTGCGACCCATCTACATTGCTGGCGATAGCTTCGAGATCAAGATTACCCGCGAAGGCAAGGAGCCGGGCCAGGGGGTAGGCTATCTGGAGGACGGCACGATGGTGGTGGTGGAAGAGGGACAGCGCTCTCTGGGCAAGACCCGCTCTGTTGTGGTGACCAGCGCCATTCAAACCTCGGCGGGCCGGATGATCTTTGCCCGACTCAACAAGGACTCCAGCCCAGCTTCCTCTGCGAAAACCTGAGGCTTCAGGCCGAAGAGCTCTGTTTTTCCGACGCAATGATGGCCTCTTCCCCAATGGGTGTCCTCCAACCAGATCTAATTTTCTACACCCAGGATCGCCAGCAGCGTTTCTGGAGTTTTTATTGGGAGGGTGCTGAGAACTACGCTATCTACCCGCCGCAGATCCTGAGCGGACAGCAAAGCTGGGAGGTGGCTAATGCGGAGGAGTACCAAGCCAAGCTCGAGCAGGTGTTTGCGAGTGGGGATCCCTTGCAGCACCAGTGTCAGGTGATCTCTCCCCGCTACAAGTTGCACTTGCATCTTTGCCTCAACCCGGTGCGGGACATGGAGGGGGAGGTGGTGGCCGTCTCGGTGGTGGGCAAGGTGTTGGGGGCAACGCCTTTCAACTTGGCCGGCGGAGCCAGCAGCTCTACTGCCCAGCCCCATCCCCTTCTGACCAACCCGGTGCCGGGGATCACGGCCCAGTTGCTGCGCAACATCGGCCACTCCCTGGATATCCGCGAGCTGTGCCAGCAGACGGTGGAGCAGTTGGGGCAGTTGTTTGGGGTGGATCGCTGCCTGTTGGCCCTCTACGAAGTGGGGCAGGACTCCCTCACGGTTAACGCCGAGTACCGCCGCAACCCAGGGGATCCCTCGCTGTTGAACCAGACGTTGCGTCTGGCGGATCACCCGCCTCTGCTGCAAGCCCTTCGTCAAGAAGAGCCGGTGGTGATGGGACGCCATCTGGCCATCGCCATGTCTTACCGGGGCTATGCCAACAGCCTGCTCTGGCTGGAAGTGTTGCCCCCCAACGAAGCCCCCGTCTGGCAGGCCGGCCACCTCCAGGTGCTGCAGAGCATCGCCACCTACCTGGGCACGGCGATTGCCCACGCCATCTTGCTGGATCAAAGCCGCCAACTGGCCACTCGCCTGCAGTTGGCCAACCAGACACTGCGCCAGAAAAACAAAGAGCTGGAGCAGGCCCGTGCCCAAGCAGAATCGGCCAACCAACTGAAAAGTCAATTCTTGGCCAATACTTCCCATGAGCTGCGCACCCCTCTCAACGGGATCATCGGCTTTATTAGGCTGGTGCTGGACGGAATGGCCGAAAGCCGAGAAGAGGAGCTGGACTTTTTGCAGGAAGCCTACCGCTCGGCCCTGCACCTGTTGGCCTTGATCAACGACGTGCTGGACATCGCCAAGATCGAGGCAGGCAAAATGCAGTTGGAGTTTCAGCCCTGCGACCTGCAAGTCCTCTTCAAGGATGTGGAGGCCAAAACCAGTTTGCAGGCCAGTCAAAAGGGATTGCAGCTCAGCTTCTACCTGCCCCCCACGGCAGAGCCCATTTTGCTCTATGGCGACTACCAACGCCTGCTGCAGGTGATGCTCAATCTAGTGGGCAATGCCATCAAGTTTACCCCCAGGGGTTCTGTGACGGTGCGAGCGGACCTCCTGCCGGGCGAGCCGGGGATGGCCCGCATTCGCGTGATTGACACCGGGATCGGTGTGTCGTTGGAAAAGCAGCAGAAGCTGTTTCAGGCCTTCACCCAGGTGGATGGCTCCACCACCCGCCAGTACGGAGGCACCGGCTTGGGCTTAGCCATCAGCCAACGGCTGGTGGAGGCGATGGGGGGAGAGATCAACTTCTATAGCCTGGGCGAAGGGCTGGGATCCACCGTCACTTTTACCGTGCCCCTCTACCGCCAGCCGCTCCTGGGCGGGGAGGCGAGCCCAGCTCAAAAAGGATCCCCCGAGGATACAGATCCCAACCTAATCTCCTATCCGGCCCAGTGCTGATCCAGCAATGCCCTATCCCCGCAAACGGTTTGGCCAGCATTGGCTTAAGGATCCCACGGTTCATGAGGCGATTTTGCGGGCTGCCCAGTTGCCGCCCCCTCAGAGGGATCCTCCGTGGGTTCTGGAGATCGGCCCTGGCACTGGGCAGTTGACGCAGCGGTTGCTGGCCCAGGGCGTACATGTGGTGGCAGTGGAGATCGATCGAGATCTGTGTCGGCTGCTGCAAAAGCGCTTTGCCGACCAACCCCGCTTTCACCTGGTGGAAGGAGATTTTCTTCGCCTGCCGCTCCCGCCTCAGCCCCGCCTGCTGGTGGCCAATATCCCCTATAACCTCACCGGCCCAATTTTGGAGAAAGTGCTGGGATCCCCGGCCCAACCGGTGAGGCAGTTTGAGCGCATCGTCTTGATGGTGCAAAAAGAGCTGGCTGAGCGCCTGCAGGCCGGCCCCGGCAGCAGGGCCTACGGTGCTTTGAGTGTACGGGTGCGTTACCTAGCTGAGTGCGAGCTCATCTGCCGCGTGCCCCCCAGCGCCTTCCGGCCTCCTCCCCAAGTGGAATCGGCAGTGGTTCGCCTCACTCCCCGCCCTGCCCCCATCCCCGCCCGCGATCCCCGCTGGTTCTCCCAACTGGTTTGCCAGGGCTTCTCCACCCGCCGCAAGCAACTTGTCAACGCTCTAGGAGGCCTCGTGGATCGCCAGACCGTGGCCGCCGCTCTCGCCCAGCTCCGCCTCAGCCCCACGGCCCGTGCCGAAGAGCTGGATCTGCCCGATTGGCTGGCCCTGAGCGATCTGCTACTGGAGCAGACACCTAGGATGGCTGCCGTTTCCGGCGAGGGAAAACCGCGGTAGGGTGAGAGGAAGTCCCCAAGGGTTTTTCACCAGATTCCAAAACAACCTATGCTCAACAACCAGGGCAAACAGATCCTTGTAACTGGCGGTACCGGTGGGCTGGGGTTGGGAGTAACCCCCGTGCTCCTGGACACAGGGGCAGAGTTGACCTTGACCTACCGCCAAGAAGAGGAGTTGGCTGTCTTGCGGCAGCGCCTGCCGGCCAATAGCCTGGGCCAGGTGCGCTGTGTGCAGGTGGATTTGCTGAACGAAGCCGCTGTGGCACAGCTCATTGACGATCTGCCCCGCGTTGATGGCTTGGTGCACCTGGTGGGCGGCTTTGCCATGGGCCCCACCCACGAGTACAGCTTAGAAAATTGGCGACGTGACTTTGACCTCAATCTCACCACCACTTTTTTGGCCTGTAAGCACAGCCTGCGCAAGATGTGGCAACAGGGTTATGGACGGATCGTGACCGTGGCCTCCCGAGGGGCGGTAGAGCCGGGATCCCAACTGGCCGCCTACTGTGCTTCCAAAGCGGGGGTGGTGGCCCTGACCCGCACCATTGCCGCCGAAACCAAAGGCACTGACATCACCGCCAACACAGTTCTGCCCAGCATCATCGACACGCCAGCCAACCGGGCTACCATGGGCTCCGAGCAGGCGGAGCTGTGGGTAAAGCCCGAGTCTATCGGCCAGGTGATCGCCTTTTTGGTCTCGGAAGCGGCGCGGGATCTGAGAGGGGCAGCGATCCCGGTGTACGGCAATGTCTAAGCTGCTTGGTTGACCGCACCCCCAGACGGCCTTCATGATACGAGGGTAGAGGCTTATTTTCGTGCCGTTTTCTTATGCTGAAGCGATTGTTCTCGGGGGGCTGGCGTCGGCAAATTGGCCGCATTGAGGTAACAGGGGTGATCGATGGCAGAACCCGGGAGCGGGTTCTCAAAGCCTTGAAAGAGGTGGAAGAAAGACAGATCCCGGCAGTGGTGTTGCGCATCGACAGCCCCGGTGGGACAGTGGCAGACTCCCAGGAAATCTACAATGCCCTCTCGCGCCTGCGGGAACGCAAGGGCACCCGCATTGTGGCCAGCTTTGGCAACATCGCTGCCTCTGGGGGGGTTTACATTGCCATGGGAGCCGAGAAAATTGTCAGCAACCCCGGCACCATCACCGGCAGCATCGGCGTCATTATCCGCGGCAACAATCTCGAACGGCTGCTGGACAAGGTAGGGATTTCCTTTAAGGTCATCAAGTCCGGCCCCTACAAGGATATCCTTTCCTTTGACCGCGAGCTGACCCCAGAAGAGCGCAACATCCTCCAAGAGTTAATCGACATCACATACGGCCAATTTGTGCAAACCGTTGCTGCCGCTCGCCGGCTGAGCGTGAATGTGGTCAAAACCTTTGCCGATGGACGCATTTTCAGCGGCGAACAAGCTCTGCACCTGGGCGTGGTGGATCGCCTGGGCACAGAAGAGGATGCCCGCCTCTGGGCCGCGGAGCTGGCAGGGCTGCCGCCCGATGCGAAGTTCTGCGATCTACTCCCACGGCGCAGGGGTTGGGCTCGCTTGCTACCGGCGGCAGAGGCATTGGCGCGTCTGCAATTTGAGGTAAGCACCTCAGGCCTGCCCCTGTGGCTCTACACTGGTTCGTGAGAGGCGACCTCCAGAACTGTGAGGATTGGTTCTTCCGCCCCCAAGCCTTATGCCGGCATAAGAGAAAAGCAAAGCCGGAAGCCGCTTTGCCACTCGTTCCTGGCCGGGGGCTGGGGGTGGTGCATCTGGCTTTCTGGAGTTATTCCTCTATTTGCCAGGGATCCTGTGCCAACTCCTCGTCGAAGATGCGGGGGGGACGCACTGCCATCAGCACCTGGCCCAGCAGGGGAGAGGGGGGCAAATTCTCTATCCACTCCACCGCCACGGCTCCCTCCCGATCCACCAGGAAAACCCCCGCCATTCCTTCCCAGGTGCGAACGGCGCGATCGACCACCAGCAAAATTGGATCCTGTTCTTCTTCAGGTGCCACCGGCCAGCCCAACAGGGATCCCAGCAAACCATTCTCCACCTGCAGGGCGACTGGGTCGGCGGCCCTTTGAATGGCTGGCCAAGCGGGCAAGGCCATCCACGTTTGCCCAGCCACGCTGGTGACCCAACCAAAAAGGCCTTGAGGCTCAACGGCAGGGATCTGCTCCCAGGTGGCAGTAGAAAGAGGCAGGGATCCAGCCACCGGCATCAGGCGGGGCAGATCCTCTTCCGGGCGAAACACCGAAAGCCTGGGCAACGGCTTGCGCTGGGGTTGGGAGCCGGGAGCCAGCGTCGACAAGAGCCGCTCAACCTGTTGGCGGGCCGTTTCGCTGTGGGCATACTGAAAGGCGCGGCCAATGGCCCGGGCTCGCTCCTGTAGATCGCGGGTTTCCTGGGCAGTTTTCCAGGCTTGATAGGCCACCGCATCGCCAGGGTGATCCGTGAACCCTTCCGGGAGCTGCCGCAGTTGGGCATAGTTCTTCATGGCACGGGCGATCTCGTGCGCCTCATCGGCACCTAGGTTGCGGCTGACAATCAGCTCCGCCACCCGGACGCGATCCTGGGGCGAGAGGATGCGCAACTCGTAGAGGATATCGCTGCCTTTTTGGGCAAAGTGCTCCAAAACAGCTAAGCTGGCTCCTGCTTTCGCCATTCCTTCGTAAACCTGGGCGGCGACAATGATCTGGTTTTGGCGGACGGGCTCAAACCCAGTCGCCTCGAAGATGGCCTGGGGAGTCACTTTCTGTCGTTGCAAGCTTTGGCAGGCCTTTGCCCAGTCCAGCCACCCCCCCTCTTTGCGCCGCAGCCGATCCATCAACAGGCTGGGATCTTCCTCCGGAACAGAGGATTCCGGCAAATGCTGACTCATCGCTAGGCTTCCTCCGCAACGACAATAGCCCAAAATAAACTACCCCACCGCCTAGGCGGGTGGGGTTTTAGCGCTACGCGCCGCTGACGCGAATAGCAGCTCTGCAGTTGGCAAGCCAACCACGAACCCCCCTCTCTCCCCCCGTATACAGAGGGAAGGGGGGCAGGCTGGTTTATGGCAGCCCCCCAAAAGTGCAATCACATTCTTGACTCTTGCTCTTGCCGCCTTGTAGCGCACAAACTGCCTCAACGGGCAGAACGCCGAACTGTTCAACCGCCGCCGTTCTGTCTAGCTGCGCGGCTGTTGGTTGACACGTTCCCCCTCCCGCCAGCGAACCTTAGGCCTTGGTTGCGTCCAGCTTTGGGGCTCGCGACGCAGCCACCTCGAGCTTACAGGAGATAGTCAGGACTTGGGTCATACTTATTAGGCGCCATCCCTCCCCACCGTACCGTATGGACGGTGGGGTACCCCGCCTATTGCGATGAACTTTGGTGGGCACACTAGCTCATGCTGACCCGGCTACGGTCGTAGTTGAGCCGAAAAGTGGGATGTACCTTCCCCTGGATGCGGTTCCAGAAGTTGCGCACATTGACGTGCAGGCCAACCCGCTCTGTGCCACGCACCAACATGGCTTGCTGACGAATCCGAATCGCGCGTTGGTGGCCCATCATCAGGCGGCGAGCCAGCTCATCCAGAACGTGAGAACGGCCAGGAGCAGGTGCCTCGGCTGTCTGAACGGTTTGAGCCGGCGCTGCAGCAGCTTCGGAACGATAGGCCACACCCCGATAGAGCAGGTCAAGGTTGGTGGGCAAAACCACCGGCTTGCTCAGGTGGCGGAACCGCCAGTCCAGCCCCCGATAGCGACCCCCCACTTTGCCCGGAGAAACAGTCACCGTCGCCGGTGAGTGGGTGTAACCAACGCCACGGTAAGAGAGTTCCATGATCTTCGCCTCCAAATGTAATAGTCTGCATCCACTTCACTTCCTGAGGAGTGACCCGGGATGTCCCGTGGACAGTCCCAGGGGTTGAGGCGCGTTCCTTCGGGATAGCTCCCTACTTCCGTCCTCCGGCTGCCGTCTTGCTCCTTCCTGGATCGAACAGCACGCGAGAGGATGAACGATTTCTATCTACGTTCTGTATTATAAGCTACGGTTTTGAGGTATCGCTATCAACTTTTAACAAAAATTTCTCCTGATCCCCTGTCTGGCTGCCCGAGAACCCCTACTGGGGTGCAGGGGATCCCCTTCGGGAGCCGGTTTCAGCGTTTTGGGCTGGGCCTTCTACCCTCTCGGGAGGTGAAGAGAGGCATTATCGTGGAAGAATACTCAGGATTGGCTACAAAAGTTCATACTCCTCGGTGGGTGTCTCTGTGCAGGAAGACTTTCGCCTGATTCTGGACATCGTGACGGTGTTGGCGGCAGCAGCGGCGGGTGGCTTTCTGGCAGCGCTGCTGAGGCAGCCGGTGTTGCTTGGGTACCTCCTGGCGGGGATCCTGGTGGGGCCAACGGGTCTGGGGTGGATCAAAGAAGTGGTGCAGGTGGAAACTCTGGCCCAGTTCGGGGTGACCTTTTTGCTATTTACCTTGGGGGTGGAGTTTTCCCTCAAAGAATTGCGCCAGGTGCGGGGGATCGCCATTGGCGGCGGTGCCTTGCAGATCGGCCTGACCATCGCGATCACAGCGGTGCTGGCGGTGGCCAGCGGCTGGCTGACGCCGGTGCAGGGGATCTTCCTGGGGGCGGTGCTCTCTCTGTCTTCCACGGCGGTGGTGCTCAAAAGCCTTACCGAGACCAACCAGATGGGCACGCCCCAAGCTCAGGCCATGCTGGGGATCTTGATTGTGCAGGATCTGGCGGTAGGGCTGATGCTGGCGGTGTTGCCGGCTTTGGATTGTCCTTTGCCGGAGCTGGCGGGATCCCTGGCCAAGTCCCTGGCGGAGATCGGCCTGGTGGGTCTGGGAGCAGTGGTGGGCGGGATGTGGCTGGTGCCCGCTTTCCTGCGGCTTTTGGCGCAGCAGGAGAGCAAAGAAGTGTTTTTGCTGGGGGTGATCAGCCTCTGTGTGGGGATTGCCCTGTTGACGGAGCGGCTGGGCATTTCCAGTGAGATCGGGGCTTTTATCGCCGGGCTGATGATCTCAGAAGTGGAATACGCCGACCAGACCCTGGCTTACGTAGAGCCCTTGCGGGATGTGTTTGCCGCCCTCTTTTTTGCTGCCATTGGCATGCTCATCGATCCCAGCTTTATCGCCGCCCACCTGCCCTTGATCCTAGGGTTAGTGGGGCTGGTGATGGTGGGCAAGTTTTGCCTGGTGGCCCCTTTGGCCGGTCTGTTCGGCTACCCGCTCCCCTCAGCGGTGTTGGTGGGGCTGGGCCTCTCGCAGATCGGCGAGTTCTCCTTTGTCTTGGCCAGTGAAGGGCAGGCGCTGGGGCTGGTGTCGCGGCAACTCTATTTGCTCATCGTCAGCACCACCGCTGTTACCCTGCTCGTCACTCCCTTTCTGCTCAGGGGCGCGCCGCGACTGCTGGCAAACTTACAAGGGATCCCCTTCTGGGCCCGTTGGCTGGAAGGGAGCGAGCAGCCCCGCGCTCTGGCTCCCAACGCTCCCCAAGAGGGGCACGTGGTGGTGTGCGGCTATGGACAGGTGGGGCAAGACATCGTGCGCATCCTGGAAGCCCGTCGCCATCCCCTTTTGGTGATTGACCAGTCGGAACGGGTGATCCAACAGTTGCGCTCGCGCGGGATCCCCTATCTCTACGGCAATGCCGCCAGCGCCCCGGTGCTGGAGAAAGCTTGTCTGTCCCAAGCTCGCGCCCTGGTGATCGCCCTGCCGGATCGCCTGAGCATGCGCCTCTGCCTGAAACGGGCGCTGGAACTGGCGCCCCACCTGGATGTGGTGGTGCGGGCCACCCATGAAGAGGACATCGAGCAGCTCTATCAGTTGGGAGCCCGAGAAGTCGTCCACCCGGAATTTGAGGCCAGCCTGGGGTTGTGCAGCCATGTGCTGCTGAAGCTGGGCGAGCCCCTGGAGGTCATCCAGCAGGAGATTCTGGCCATCCGCAGCAGCCACTACCGCGATTTGCGACCTCTCCACCCCAGTTGCCTGATCCCCACGCCTGTCAGTTGGCTGACACCCCCTTCTCCCCCCCTCCCCGCTCCTGCCAACGGCAGCTCACCTGAGGTGCTGGCCTGGTGGGAACACTGGCAGCGCCCCGTGCAGCCGGAATGGGCAGGGATCTCAGGCTCCGCTGAGTAGATCTCTCAGGGGAGCTAGCCAGGATAGGGGATCCGCAGGAGCTGGTTGACCGGCGGGCGAGCCACCTGCAACTGTTTTCCGTCCGGCCACTGGATCTGGATTTCCTTGACCAGCGTTTCGGATCCCAGGCCAAAGTGGGCCACCGGCTCCATCTGACAGAGGTAGCCGCTGCCGGCATCGATGGGACGGATCTGCGTGCGAGTGGGGGTGATCAGCCGCACCAGGGCGCCGCGGGCCGGGGATCCTTGGCGAGTCAGGGGCAAGACCCTTAGCCAGTTGTTGGCATTAGCCAGGGGGCGGTAGAAGCTCAGGGGCTGGGCGCCTGATTCTCCGTGGGCAATGAGCAGCTCCAGGCGACCGTCCCCATCCACATCGGCGACTGCCGCTCCTGTTCCCAATCCCTGCGGCTCGGCAGCCTCTCCAATGTCAATGGCCTGCCAGCAGCCAGAGCGCCAGCCAAACAGGCGGTTGGGCTCGCCGATGTTGTTAAAAAACAGCTCCGGGTAGCCGTCGTTGTCGAAGTCGGCAGCAATCACCGTGCGAATGCGGGAGGGCCTGGCCAGCTCCGGCGGAGCCACGTTCTTAAAGATGCCGCTAGGGGTTTGGATCCAGAGGCGATGCGGCCCTTCCCAATTGCCGTAGACCAAGTCCAGCCGCCCGTCCCCATCCAGATCCACTGCTGCCACGCCGCGCCCGTGCTCGCCGGGATCCGCCAGCCCCACTTCGGCGGCAATTTCTTCAAAGGTGCCATCCCCGCGGTTGCGAAACAAAAAGTTGGGCCCCTGCTCGTTGACAGCAAAAATGTCCATCCGCTGCGAGACCAAGGGCAGGGCCACCAGCCCCCGCCCGCCCGTTACCCGGTTCACCCCCGCCTCTGGTGCCACATCGGCAATCATTTGGCCGGAGGAAAGCTCGTAAAGGCGCATGGGGCCGCCGTAGTTGGCCACGAAAAACCCGTACCGCCCCTGGCCAAAGCGATCCACGCAGGCCACCGAGCGACCGGCCGTCAAGTTGAGGGCATCTTGGTTGTGGGGTAGAGAGAACAGATCCACCCAACGGGATCCCTGCCAGTCGAAGAGGCGATCCCCAAAGCGCTTGCGCCCCCCGAAGGTATCGGTATTCAAAACATAGAGTTCTTCTTGCCCGTCGCCGTCGAAGTCGCCGGCAGCCACCCCGATGGCCATCCGCCCTGCATCGGCCAGAGTATCGTCCACCAGATCCATCAGCGCCTGGCCGTTCCACTTCAAAACCCGATTCGGGCCGCGGAAGCCGCACACAAACAGCTCAAAAGCCCCGTCCCGATCCACATCGCAAACGGCAACCCCATAGAAAAGGGCAGGGGGGTTGAACTGGAGGAGGGAGCTGCAATCTTGAAACATGGGGATCTCGTCGGGCGGATAGGAGAGGCAGGAACTGGTGGAGCTCCAGACTCTAATGGTATGCTAGATCTCCGCCGTAGCTTCCCTCTCGACCATGCCACGCATTAAATCTGCCATCAAGCGCGTCAAGATTGCCGAGCGAAATCGGCTGCGCAACAAAGCTACCAAAGCCATGGTGCGCGCGCTGATGAAAAAAGTGATCTCCCTCTCCTCTACTTACGCCGCCAACCCCCAACCGGAAACCCTGCAGGAGATTCAAGCGGCGATGAGCGCTGCCTTTAGCCGCATCGACAAAGCGGCCAAAACAGGGGTTCTCCACAAAAACACAGCCGCCCGTCGGAAGGCTCGTCTATCTCGGATTGTGCAACGATCCCTGGCCGCCACAAGTGCCTCCTAAGACAGGGTTTTGGACAGGCGGAGCCCAAAGGTCTCTACTGCTGCCCCGGAAGCAAGCTTAAGCATTTGCCTACCGAGCTTTTTTGACACTCCCACCGACTAAAGTCGGGGGATTCTTACGCAGTCCACAGACGGACTCGCAAAGGCACTGTCAAGACGCCCCTAGACAGTCCCTTGAGACAAAGCCCCAAGGTTCTGCTTACCTTCCTCAGTAGGTTAGCGGCAGCATTGGCATCTGCGTTAACCAGCAACCCTGCTGCCGTTTGGTACAGCCCCCGCTTTACTCGCTTCCCAGATGCTCGCCACCCGTCGGGTTTTTCACCATAGTTAGGTAGCTCCTCCCCATCCAATCGGTGGGAATGAAGACAAAGCTCTGGTTGTTAACCTCGCCTAGGTTGCACTCTTGCTTTTGCCCTTGGTTCCAGCCAAAGATAATTCTCCCAATAGAGTGCTCTAGGCAGGAGTTGACAACCCAAAGAGCGGCTTTGTTGACGGCATCCCGCATCCTACGATTTCTTTTCTCGGTGATACAACCCAGGTGGCGAGACCAAAAGCCCTGCGGTTTATTGGTTCTGAGCCTAGCCACCTCTTGGTTGTACCCCTGGTTAAAGGATTTAACCTTGGGCCCGTCGATGATGAAGCTGTGCCCTAGATTGCTGACACAGGTAAGCCAGTTGTCGACTCCGTGGTCAATGGCTAGCACTTTTGTTGGGTCAAGGGGATGAGGTTGAGAAGGTTTGGCATACACCCACTCCAGGTAGAACACCCCATGGCGGGGCAG
This sequence comes from Synechococcus sp. H60.2, assembly GCF_047462315.1. Lineage (NCBI taxonomy): Bacteria > Bacillati > Cyanobacteriota > Cyanophyceae > Synechococcales > Synechococcaceae > Synechococcus > Synechococcus sp. H60.2. Next base: position 17,525 of record NZ_JANSIZ010000044.1, read on the forward strand.
AATCCTCAGTTCCTTGATGCTCTCCCACCGCAAGTTGGTGGGGAACTGCACCCAGAAAGCGTCTAGGCCAAACCAGGCCTTGACTTGCTTGCCCACTCTGACCTGCTCTTCTGGGAACTTTGGCCATTGCTTCGGGTAGGCCACGGGGAACAGTCCAGCCTTACAGTACTGTGGCAACCTGGGCTTTGGATCCGGCTGCACTTGCAAAAGCGACTTAAAGCTCGTTAGTGCTTCTGCTACCGATTTGCAAGTCTTCTGTGTAGAGGAAACGTACATCGCCATAAAGTGTCTATTTTTGGCTCTCACCCTCTCTCTGCAGAGCTGGGCATAGTTTACCAGTCGCTTGGTCTTGAAAGAGACTTGGCGAGCATATTACAGAGCGCAGTTGTAGACCTTGTTGGACTGCTGGCAGAGGTACTCCCGTAGGGCTACTAGCTTCCTGTCCTGAATCAGAACCTGTTGGCATCCATATTTCATTTTTTGTTGATAAGCAGTATGATAACTACAGCTTGGCACAGATGATTGTCAACGAGAAAAGAAAGTCAGCGGTACAACCACTAAAACCATGCTGTGGGATTAGCAATCGTCCATCTAGTTTTTGTCCTAAAAGGAGAAAAAAAGGTTTAGTAGAAGAGGTGAGGAATAGGCTGTTTGAGTTATGGCAGGAATTGTCTAGTGAAAAGGGTTGGCACGTCAGAGCCATTGAAGTAGCTCCAGACCATGTTCATTTGTTTCTTGAAATAAAGCCTACCGACCCTGTTCATTTGGTGGTAAAGCATTCAAGGGCAGAGCCCCCAGATATTTAAGAGAGGAATTTCCTAGCCTGCGAAAACTCCCTAGCCTTTGGAGCAGAAGTTATTTCTTCTGTACAGCAGGGAATGCTAGCGCTGAGGTGATCCAAGACAACGACCCGCACATTGGTGAGCGGCTAAAGCTGCTCTATGGCTTTTCCGCCCCGCCTTACTCGCGTCAGTGGCGCGGAGCGCTGAGTACGGGGCTACCAAGCTACTCTGCGGTGTGGTGACCCACCAGCGCCACCAGTTCCTGGAAGCGGCTTACCCGCATCGGCAAAAGGACGCGATCCCCCCTTCGGCTGGGTAGTACACCAGGCCCCCTTGGTTGGTGGAGCGGGGTTCGAGGCGCTCGACATCGGCCCAGCGGATCTGCCACTCCTGGCGCAGCCAAGGCGGGGTAGGTGGCTTCCCTACCCACCTCGTCCACCTGAACCTGCTGGCTCAGGGATCCCAGCAGCAGCCCCCAGCCCACCAGCAGCGCCGCCCTTAAGTCCAGATCCTGGAGAGCTGGCCCTGGAGCTAAGCTAGTAGAGCCTCCGGAGAACCGGAGAGAAGGGTTTGTTGGCCACTTGTCGATTGAGTCTTGGGTGATTGATATGGAGATATGAAGGCTCAGCTTCCGGTTACGATTTTGACAGGCTTTTTGGGCAGTGGTAAAACCACGCTGCTCAAGCGCATCTTGCAGGAGGAGCACGGGCGGCGCATCGGGGTTATCCTCAACGAGTTTGGCGAGATCTCCATCGATGGCGAACTGGTCAACATGCCCGAAGGAGGGCTGATGCAGCTCAGCAACGGCTGTCTCTGTTGCACGGTGCGGGAGGATCTCGAACGGGCGGCTCGCGAGCTGCTCCAGCATGCCCAGGCGTTGGACTACCTGGTGGTGGAGACCAGCGGCGTGGCGGATCCCAGGCAGGTGGCCGAGCTGTTTGTACAGAGAACCTTCCACGAGGAGCTGCGTCTGGATGGGGTGGTGACCCTGGTGGATGGGGCCGAGTACTGGCGCAACTTCCGGCGCTCCCAAACCACCGCCCACCAGATCAGCAGCGCCGACATCTTGCTCCTGAACAAGGTAGATTTGATCACCCCAGCCGAACAAGAGCAGATCCTATTAGATTTGCGTCGCTACAACCCCGACGCTCCCTGTCTGCCCACCACCCACGCCCAGGTGCCCTTGGCCCGCATTTTGGATGTGCACGCCTTTCGCCCAGAACTGTGGGATCCCAAGCTCTCTGCTGCCGAGGCTGAAGGTCACGCCCACCCCAGCCACCATCTGGAAGAAGACGGGATCCAATCCCTGAGCTTTCAACTGCAGCAACCGCTGGATCTGGCGGCCTTCCGCGATTGGCTGCAAGACCTGCCGGAGACGATTTTTCGCGCCAAGGGGGTGCTGTGGGCTGCAAACGAGCCGCAGCGGGTTATCTTTCATCAGGTGGGCCGACGACAAACCCTCTTCTTGGAGCGGGAGTGGGATCCCAGTGAGCCGCATTGGTCAAAAATTGTCTTCATCGGTAAGGAACTAGAGCAAGAAGCGCTGGCCGCCGGCCTCAGCCGGCTGTGTCGGGCAACTGCCGCCTGCCCATGAGTCCAAGTTTTGGGATGGGATAACCGCGATGGCCCGCAGCAAACTTTCAGAACAAGAACAACAGCAAATTGTTAGCTCCTACCGCGGCTCGGCGGCCACTGCTGCCGAATTGGCCGAGCAATTCCGGGTGAGCGTTACCACCATCACCCGTGTCCTCAAGGAAAACCTCGCTGCCGACGAGTACCAGCGGCTGATCCAGCTCAAACGCTCAGCAGCTCGCCGCAAAGACACGGGCGAGGAACCCGCCCTTCCCCTGGACGGTATGGAGGGGCAACAGGTCTTGCCCCCGCAGAGAGCTGCCGACGCCTCCGATCTCAGCGATGTAAGCGAAGGGGAGAGGATCCCTGGCGACAGGACGGCCACGGTGACAGAACTGGCCTCCGAAGAATTGCCGGCCCAGCTCGTAGCCGAGCTTCAAGAAGACCTAGAAGACGACGAGGACAACGAGCTAGAAGACGAAGAAGACGATGACGATGAAGAAGAGGATGACGACGATTTTTTAGACGACGCGGCAGCGGTGCCCTCAGAAGATCCGCTGGCGGATCCCGTCCATCACATCCAAGTACTCCCCCTGGAGGAGCTCGACCTGCCCGAGACCTGTTATGTTGTGGTGGATCGCTACCAAGAATTGACCACCCGCCCCCTCAAGGAATTTCTGGGACTGGGATCCCTGCCCATGGAAGGGATCGAAAACGCCAATACGCTGCCGATTTTCGACAACCACAAGGTGGCTCGGCGCTTTTCCGAGATGAGCCGTCGCGGCAGCAACACCTATCCGCCCTACCGGGTCATCCAATTTCCCGGATACATTTTGGAGATCGTACGCCCACAATTGCAAAAGAAAGGCATTACTCATCTGCTAATGGATGGACAAATTTACAGCCTGTGAGGTGTAGCCGCTGAATCCAACTACAGCTTGCTCCTTCGTCAGGAGATCCAGCACACAGACGGAAACTCCACCTGGACAAGGGTTTTGGCTTATGTGACGATATGAGACCTGACCAAGCAGGCTGTAACTGCCCAGTTGCCGAAATTAACAGTCTTAACCAGAGCACTCAACCAAAGATCCTCAAAAGATCAAGGGATAGGCCTATGTCGGAGTTTCAACTGGTTTCTCCCTATCAGCCCACGGGGGATCAGCCCAAAGCAATTGCTGCTTTGGTAGAGTCGATTGCGGCAGGGCATCGCTTTCAAACCCTGCTGGGGGCAACTGGGACCGGCAAAACGTTTACCATTGCCCATACCATCCAGCAAGTCGGCAGGCCCACCTTGGTGATGGCCCCCAACAAAACCTTGGCCGCCCAACTGTGCAACGAGCTGCGAGAGCTTTTTCCCTACAATGCCGTCGAATATTTCATCAGCTATTACGACTATTACCAACCGGAAGCCTATGTGCCCAGCACCGATACTTATATCGCCAAGTCTTCTTCTATTAACGATGAAATCGACATGTTGCGGCACTCGGCCACCCGCTCCCTCTTTGAACGGCGAGATGTTATTGTCGTGGCCTCGGTAAGCTGTATCTACGGCCTGGGCATGCCGGAGGAATACCTGAAGGCTTCCATTCCCTTTCAAGTCGGCCAGGAGATTAACCAGCGGGAGGTCTTGCGGGATCTGGCCAACATCCAGTACGAACGCAACGACCTGGAGCTGGGGCGGGGGCGGTTTCGCGTCAAAGGCGATGTGCTGGAAATTGTGCCGGCCTACGAAGACCGAGTCATTCGCATCGAGTTTTTTGGGGACGAGATTGAGGCCATTCGCCTCATTGATCCAGTGACGGGCGAGATCCTAAACAGTGTCAGCGCCCTCAGGGTTTATCCGGCCCGCCACTTCGTAACGCCAGAAGCTCAGTTGCAGCAGGCGATCCTCAACATTGAGCAAGAGCTGGAAGAGCAACTGGCTTTCTTTCGCCGCCAAGGCAAGCTACTGGAGGCCCAACGCCTAGAACAGCGCACCCGCTACGACCTAGAGATGCTGCGGGAGGTGGGCTATTGCAACGGCATCGAAAACTACTCCCGGCACTTGACGGGGCGCAAAGAAGGGGAGCCGCCTGCCTGTTTGGTGGATTATTTCAAGGCCAACGATTGGCTCTTGGTGGTGGACGAATCCCACGTCACGGTGCCGCAGATCTGTGGCATGTACAACGGCGACCGCGCCCGCAAACAGGTGCTGGTGGATCACGGCTTTCGCCTGCCCAGTGCCCTCGACAACCGCCCTCTCAAAGCCGAGGAGTTCTGGGCCAAAGTCCACCAATGCGTCTTTGTTTCCGCCACGCCTGGCAACTGGGAACTGGAGCAGAGCGGAGCCCAATTTGAAACGGTGGTGGAAAACGGCAAACCCCTGAAGTTCTACGTGCCAGGCACCGGTCGGGTTATAGAGCAGGTCATTCGGCCCACCGGGGTGGTGGATCCCGAGGTGCACGTGCGCCCCACAGCCGGGCAGGTGGAAGATTTGCTGGGCGAGATCTATTTGCGGCTGGAGCGCTCGCAGCAGGGGCCTGCCGAACGGGTGATCGTGACCACCCTCACCAAACGCATGGCCGAAGATCTCACCGAATACCTTCAGGAACGCAGCATCCGCGTTCGCTACCTGCACTCTGAGATTGCCCCCATCGAGCGCATTGAGATCCTCCAAGATTTCCGGGAAGGGGCCTTTGATGTGTTGGTGGGGGTCAATTTGTTGCGGGAAGGGTTGGATTTGCCGGAAGTCTCCTTGGTGGCCATTTTGGATGCGGACAAAGAAGGATTTTTGCGGGCGGAGCGCTCCCTAATCCAGATGATCGGGCGGGCAGCGCGCAATGTCCGTGGCACGGTGGTGATGTACGCCGATACCCTGACCGGCAGCATGGCTCGGGCCATCGCCGAAACCCAGCGCCGCCGCGAAATTCAACTGCAATACAACCGCCAACACAACATCACCCCTAAGCCCATTGTCAAGAAAAACAGCAACGCCATCTTGTCTTTTTTGGCCATCTCCCGCAAACTCAACAGCCAAGACCTGGAAAAAGCCTTTCAAGCTGCAGACGAGATCCCGCTTTCGGAGATTCCAGAGCTGATCGGCCAACTGGAACTGAAGATGAAAGCAGCCGCCAAAAACCTGGAATTTGAAGAAGCTGCGCAACTGCGAGACCAAATTAAAAAGCTGCGCCAACGCCTTTTGGGCCACCATCAGAACACATGAACTACCCCACCGCGCAGGCGGGTGGGGTTTCCCCATCCGCTTTACGGCAAGATTTTTGTCTCTTCCTCTGCCCCAGTTGCTTCATCGATCCCGTGTACCGGGTCTCCGAAGTAGAGCTGAAGCATCCAAGACTCACGAGGCGGGTTCCCAGCCCCGGTTGCTGA